>SXOW01000006.1 GCA_005778315.1 Acidobacteriota bacterium | reverse complement strand
GAGGATGTTCTTCAGCCGCTTGTGGCTGTGGCCGCTGCCGGCCTTGCCCGCCCGGTTGAGGGCGTTCTCGACCTTGCGCCGGACCAGCGGCACCTGGGATGACACGCGGTCATAGGCTTCAGCCGTGAACAGGCCGACAAAGCGGGTCTCGCCCGACGGACGGCCATCGGTTCCGAACCGCTTGACGCCGATATAGTCCATATAGGCCCTGCGGTGGACGCGGGACCGGGCATTGGCCTTGGCCACGGTGACCGGGTCCGACAGGTCCAGCTGGCGCTTCATCTGACGGGTCAGGACGGCCGGCTCATTGGCGCGGCGCAGAACCGTGCGCTCGGGATCGCGCAGCACGCCCAGCCCCTCGCCCGACTGCGAGAGCGGTGCCTCGGCCTCATAGCCGCCGTCGGCCGAGCGCGGATAATCATAGTCGCGCGCGCCGAGGAAGACGAAATGGTCGTCGTTCAGCCAGTTGAGGAAGGCCACCGTCTCGGCGACGACCTCGGGATTGATACCGGGAGGGTGGGCCTCGAGATGGGCCACAGACCGGGCCATCAAATCACGCATGGCGCCATGGTCAGCGGTGGCCGCCGCGACGTCGGACAGGGTCGCCGCCAGCCCTTCGCCCAGACTGTCGCGCCGCTCCTGCGGGAGGGGGTCCATGACGACGATAATGACCGACTCGCGCGTCTGTCCGGCGCCGGCCTCGCGCTGACCGGCGGCGTCGCGAGTCACATCGGCGATGGGGTGGAACATGGCGCGCACGGACACACCGGTCTCGGCGAGCTCGCCCATGACGCTGTCGACGAGGAAGGGGCGGTCATCCTGAACGATCAGGATGCGGTCAAAAGCCGTGGCGCGGCCATCGGCCCCGTGCAGGGGGCCGACCTGAATGCGGGCGGGCTCGCCGGCCTGGCGAACGGCGGCCGTGGTCCAGGCCTCGGCCAGCAGGGCCGCGAGGTCCTCCAGGCCGATCTCGGGTGTTTCGTCGGCGTCGTAGTCTTCCAGCGCCTCGGCCAGAAAGCCCTTGACCAGGGCGTCGGCCTTCTCGCCCGCTGCCTTTTCAAAGCCCTTGCACAGGATGTCGAGGGAGGGGGACGAGGGAGATGCGGCGTCGCGGGACATGCGAATAGGGTCTCGATGGCGCGGCTCATCACCGCCTGGATGACCCTGATGACTAGATCGGTGCGCGCCAAAGGGAAAGCCCGGAAACAGCGTGGAGAGGAACGCCCGGACGCAACAAGGCCGGGCCCGCCTGCGCGAGCCCGGCCCTGCCGGAGTTTAACCGGTGTCCCGCTTTAGAAGCGGATGTTCATGCCCAGGCGGAAGCCGTGGTAATCGAAGTCGCCGTTGCTGCGGGCGATGTCGGTCCCGGCCGTGTTGGGCGGCAGGATGAAGGGGTTGGTCGGACCCGCCGTACCCGGCCCGGCGCGCACGACATAGTCGCCCGCCTCCAGGCTGGTGTAGAGATATTCAGTGACCAGCGTCAGGTTCGGGGCCAGTTTCCACTCCACGCCGGCGCCGTACTGATAGCCGTCAGCATCGTCCTCGCTGGTCTGTTCCGTGAAGCTGTTGGCGCCATTTGTGGTGAAGAAGCTGTTCTGAATCTTGCCATAGGCGATACCGCCGGTGCCGTAGAGCAGAGCCGGGCCCATGGCGTAGCCGACCCGGGCGCGCAGGGCGGCTGTGTGCTCCAGGTCGCGGTTCATGATGTAGGAGGCCGGCGTGGTGCTGAACGAGGTGACGCTGTCGCTGACGTCTGCGGCCGCCACTTCACCGACGGCGCCAACGACCCAGTTTCCGAACTGCAGGTCGTAGCCGATGCGGGCGCCACCCTCGACGCCGCCGCCTACCCTGTAGCAGCCGTCAGCCAGCGTGGCGCCCCGTGCCGTGTTGGCGCAGGAACCGGGACTGAAGGCGCTGTTCGTGGTGCCATTCAGGACGACGGTGTCATCGAACTCGCCATCAAAGTCCCGGTCGAAAATCAGCCGCTCGTCTGAGTCGCCGTTGGTTTTCAGATAGCTGCCATAGATGCCGACGTAGGGACCGCTCCAGTCATTCGGGGCGGATTGGGCCAGGGCGGGGGTGGCCAGACCGGCCATCAGGACCGTCGCCAGGGCGGCGCCCGTGTAGAGTGAGGTTCGCATCCGTAAATCCTTCGTTTGGCCGGGTGTCCCCACCCGGGTGTGATCGTGCTTCCCTCCCGGCTGTCACAACGGGGGGCCGCCGGAGCCGTTCCTTTGCCGAGTCTGAGGGATGCGCGCGGGATCACAGGTGTGGATTTGCCGCCACAACGACTAAGGCCGCCGGGTTTTCACCCGACGGCCTCTGTCTGGACGAGCCCGGGAGGGGGAGGGGTCGTCCTCGCGCGCCGCGACCGGGGGAGGGGAGGGAGGCCGCGGCGGTGATCGACAGGTGGTTTCCCCCTGCCCCCCTTTCAAGCCGTCAGTCGTCCGAAACGGTGGCGTCTGCCTGTGGCGCGTTGACGCGGGGAGAAGGCCGTTTGCGGGACGGGCCTTCGTCGCCGTCCGGATAAGGCTCGCCATCGCCGGACATGAGAATCGCCATCCAGCGGCTGCCCTTGAACTCGGCCAGGATGGCCATCATCAGCACCGCCAGCGGCGTCGACAGGAACATGCCGCTCACGCCCCCCAGCTTGCCCCACAGAGCCAGCGACAGCAGCACCACGACCGGGTCAGTTCAACCTCTGGTCGACAGTCGGCTCGCTCTTGCAGGGCGTCGGCCTGATCTGCTTCGTCTACAACTTCGTAAAGAGCCGGAAGCGCGGCGAAGTGGCACCGAACGACGCGTGGGGCGCAGGGACGCTCGAGTGGTCTATTCCGTCGCCGCCGCCGGACTACAACTTTGCCAAAATCCCGTACGTAACGTCGCGCTATCCGCTCTGGGACATCAAGCAGCCCGAGATGACGGCCGAACTCGCGCACACGGCGCCCGACGCCGGCATGATCGCTGATGCGCACGCGGTGCCGATGCACGAGGAGGCCCAGTACTACACGGCCAAGTCGCTCGGCATCCCGATGCCGTTCCCGACGATCAAGCCGGTCTTCGCCGCACTGTTCATGGTGCTGATGATGGCCGGCCTCGTGTTCATCCACCTCGACCTGTTCTGGGTGGCGATCTTCGTGATGATTGGTAGCGGAGCCGCCTTCGTGGGATCAATCTACGGCTGGCTCACCAGCCCCTTGGAATAACCGGAGACCATGACTGTGGCCACCGCCGACACACCTACAGGGCACGAAGGGCATCATGAGCACGTGCACTACACGAGCACAGGGCTCGAGAACCGCAAGATCGCCATCTGGGCGCTCATTGGTTCCGAGTGCATGCTCTTTGCATCGCTCATCTCGACGTATCTGATCTACAAGGGCCGGTCCAAGGTCGGGCCGTTCCCGCACGAATGGTCGTGCAAGACGTCCAACGTCGTGGGCAAGACCGCCGAGCTGGTGGCGGGCTGCGCGCCGGCCGACGTGCTCAAGCCGATTCTCGACATCCCGGTCACGTCGCAGTCGACCTTTGTTCTGCTGATGTCGTCGCTCGCGATGGTGCTCGCGCTGGCCGCCGTCGAGAACAAGGGTCATCCGCTTCCGGCCGGCGCCGGCTGGTGGGACCGCTGCCTGGCGTCGTCGAAGTTCTGGCTGATGGCGACCGCGGTCATGGGTGTCGCCTTCATTGGCTACCAGTCGTACGAGTTCACCTCGTTCGTTCACGAGGGGCTCACGATCAAGACGAATTTGTTCGGCTCATCGTTCTTCACGTTGACCGGCTTCCACGGCGCCCACGTGTCGGTGGGCGTGCTCTGGCTGCTCACGCTCTTCGCGATCGACGTCAAGCGCGGACTCAAGGGAAAGAACGACGTCCTGCTCGTGGACATCTGCGCGCTGTACTGGCACTTCGTGGACGTCGTCTGGATCGCGATCTTCACGCTCATCTACCTCATCCAGTAGACGGAACCCACTCCCCATGAGCGACCATAACGCTGCCGCCCACGATCATGTCGAGCATCCCACTTGGAAGCAGTATAAGTGGGTGGGATTCTGGCTGCTGGTGATCACGGCCATCGAAGTGTGGGTATACTACACACCGTTCAAGGACTCGAAGCTGTTCGCCCCGGCGCTGCTGCTGATGTCGGCGGTCAAGTTCGGGGTCGTCGTGTTTTACTACATGCATCTCAAGTACGACCATCCGCTATTCAAGCGGCTGTTCGCGATGGGCCTCGGAATCGCGATCTGCACGTTGTTCGCACTTCTGTTCCTGTTCGGAGCGCTGAAGATCGGCGGCTGAGCACGGAGTTCCACCTTGGTTGAAAGCGGGGCGACCTGATCAAGGTCGCCCCGCTTTTGCTTTGCCGTCGATCGCCAGCTGAGGAGTTACGCGGTTCCTTCAAGCGAGACCCGGAGCTCACCGGCCAGCTCCGGATGGCGGGCCCGATGTAGCCGCCCATCAGCACGGCGGCCAGCAGGTTGGCCACGCCAATCTGGTACCAGGCGAGGCGCCCGAGCGTGTCGAACTGGGTGACGAACAGGGCGATGAACTGGAAGCCCACCTCGAACACCACGAAAAAGAGGAGGAGCCCGATCGTGACATGTGGCACACGCCACGAGATGTCCACGAGCGTGCAAGCCAGGGTTCCCACGGCCACGAAGGTCGCCAGGTGAAAGATCGTGTATGCCGTCACATTCACGGCGAGCCCCTGCAGAGTGCCGCCGATGATCGCAAGCATCGCATTGCCGAGGACTCCCGGTGTGTAGAGCGGATGCCCTGAGATGACGTCGACCAGGAAAAACCAGAGCGCGACACCGGCCGCCCCTAAGAGGCCTGCGGTGATCCCTTCGCGCCCAACCTTGAAAATGGTGGTCATGGCTCCTCCTCGGTTGATTGATCCGAACAATATTCTGGATCCGGCGTCCAGACCCGGCCGGCTGACATAGATTTGGGAATCGTGCCAGAACCCCAAGCCACCAGCCGGACCGACACGGCCATCCGACGCGCCCCGCAGCTCGACCCCGCGCTGCTGACCACGCCAGCCAGAGCGCAGCAGCAACGCCTGCTGGCCGTGGACGTGTTCCGCGGACTCACGGTGGCCGCCATGCTCCTCGTCAACAATCCGGGCAGCTGGAGCGCGATCTACCCGCCGCTCCAACACGCGGCGTGGAATGGGTGGACACCGACCGACCTGATCTTTCCGTTCTTCCTGTTCATCGCCGGCATCACGACGCACCTCTCAATTTCGGCGCGCATTGCCCGCGGCGACGACGACGCGGCGATCCGGCGCCAGATCCTGAAGCGTGGCGCCCTGATTGTGCTGTTCGGTCTGCTACTCGCGACCTTTCCGTGGAACTTCACACGAATTCTGAACGTGCGGGTTCCCGGCGTATTGCAACGGATTGGCGTGGCGTACGCCTGCGCCGCGCTGTTTACGCTTCGCACGACGCTCAAGCAGCAGGCGATCATCCTCGTCACGTTGCTGTATGGCTACTGGTTTGCGATGACCCTGCTCCCTGTGCCGGGAGCTGGAGGCGGAATCGGAGCCAACCTGCTCGACGAAGGCCCGCGCACCCTCGCGGCCTGGGTGGACCGGGCACTGCTCGACGGGCACCTCTGGGGCAGCTCCAAGACCTGGGACCCCGAGGGCCCACTCTCGACGATTCCCGCAATCGGCACGGCAATGCTTGGCGTGATGGCCGGGCGCTGGCTGGGCACAGACCGCTCGCTTTCGGAGCGACTCAGCGGCCTGTTCGCGGTCGGGACTCTCGCGATGGTGACGGGGTTGATCTGGGACTGGTCGTTCCCGATTAACAAGTCGCTCTGGACCAGCTCGTACGTCGTATTTACCGCAGGCATGGCCTGTGTGACGCTCGCCACAATCACCTGGATCACCGACGTCCACCGCGTTACGAAGTGGACCCAGCCGCTCGTCATATATGGAATGAACCCGATGGTCGCGTTCGTCGGATCGGGAATAATGGCGCGAACGATCTACACGCTCTGGAAGGTCGAGTACGAGGGCCAGGTCGTGTCGGTGCAGTCCGCGGTCTACCAGTCCCTGTTCACGTCGTGGCTCGAACCCCGGAATGCCTCGCTCGCGTTCGCCCTCACCTTCGTATTACTCTGGTATGGAATCCTCTCGATCCTATGGCGACGAAAGATCATCCTGAAGGTCTGACGCAGATGGCCAGGCAGCTGGGCGCGCGGCGGGCGATTCGCCTGGTGCGTGCCGCGCTGTTGCTCACCTGCGCCGTCGCCGCCAGCGCGTCAACTCCCACGCCGGCCACTGCCCAGTCCCGCGGGGCATTCTTTGATCTTTTCGCGGTGCCGGCGACGATGGCACGCCGCCGCGAGGCCACCGACAAGCTCGCCGCCAGCCTGAACGCCACGCTCCAGCAGACGAAGAACTCGGGCACGTGGGGCGTGATCGTTGTCTCGCTCACCTCGGGCGACACCCTCTTTGGTCACAACGCCGACCGCCAGCTCTTGCCGGCGTCGACGATGAAGCTGTACACCACCGCCCTCGCACTCGACAGGTTCGGCGCGAACGGACGGTTTGAAACAGAGGTGCTTCGCACCGGCACGCTTCGCCCCGACGGCACGCTCGATGGTGACCTCGTGCTCCGCGGCGCCGGCGACCCCACGCTGGGCGGTCTCCCGGTCAACGACGCCATCACGTCGCCCATGTCGGTGCTGGCCCGCGGGGTCGCCGACGCCGGCATCAAGCGGGTGAGCGGTGCGCTGATTGGCGACGCCTCGGGATTCGACGACGGCAAGGTTCCGGACGGCTGGCGCAAGCGCTACCTGCACGCCTCGTACGCCGCGCGCGTGTCGGCGCTCTCGTTCAACGAGAACAAGATTGTCGTCCTCGTGCGTCCCGACGGAAAGCGGGCCACGGTGTCATTTCGACCTGCCGTGAGCGGCATTGATCTGTCGAACCAGGTGAAGATCGTGGCTGGCAGCCGCAGTGCACGCATTCGCTTCACGCAGGACTCGGTTGCCGGCAGCATCCGAATCAGCGGCTGGATCGGTTCACGCAGCGCAACGCGCGACTACACCTTGGTCGTCGAGAACCCTGAACTCTTTGCCGTGGGCGCGCTCAAAGCCGCGCTGGCGGCCGAGGGCATCACGGTTGGTGGCCCGATCCGCATTGGGCAGCCCCGTGACTCCGCAGTGCCGGTCGCGTCGCTCTCATCGCCCACGCTGGACCGGATCATCGGCCAGATGAATGGCGAGAGCAACAATCACTTTGCCGAACTGCTCTTCCGCAACGCATCTCGAAGCGCCGACGCAAGCGGTTCGGCCGAAAGCGCAAACTCCATGCTCGGCCGGTTTTTGGTGGACAAGGTTCGCGTCGCCGCGGACGCCGTGTTCGCTGCCGATGGCAGCGGCCTCTCGACCCTCGACCGTGTGACTCCGCGCTCAATGGTTCAGCTCCTCAGCTATGCCCGCCACGCGCCGTGGGGTTCGGTGCTGGAGGAGTCGCTGCCGGTCGCCGGCACGACGGAGACCCTCCACCGCCGCATGCGCCGTACGGCCGCCGTGGGGAACCTCCACGCCAAGACGGGCACCACGAACGACGTCGCGTCACTCGGAGGATACGTCACCGCCAGCAACGGCGAAGACCTCGCGTTCTCCTTGATCTACAACGGGTCAAATCGCTGGTTGGCGCGCGATGCAATCGATCGCATCGGCGTGACGTTAGCGACCTTCTCGAGATAGCTCCACCGCGGCGCACGAAACCGCGTAGCCCAAAACCGCAGCGCGCGACCCCGCCGCTTAACTCACCGCTCAGTAATTCGGGCGAGTAGCGCGACGTCGGGATCCACTCGCATGCGCGACGGTGCGGCACGCAGCCCCGCACTCACCGTGAATACGCTCTCGCGATCGACCGGAACTATCAAGCGCGAACGATGCGGCGTGCCGCCAGCGTCGGTGAACTCGACCGTGAGCGGGAAGGTGAAGTTCCCGAACTTGCCAGACTGCGTCACGGTCAGCGTCAGCTGACCGGTCGCCGCATTGTACTCCCATGCCGACTCGATCTCGGGAAAGCCGGGTCTCGTCAGCCACTGGGTGAAGAACGGTGTCAGCTCCTTGCCGGATGCCCTGCCCATGGCGGCGCGCAAGTCGTCGGTGAGCGCGGTGCCGTGGCGGAATGTGTCCTGGTAGTCGCGCGCGCCGCGAAAGAAGGCCGCGTCGCCGATCTCCTCGCGCAGCATATGCAGCACAAATCCGCCCTTCTGATAACTGTTCGCGTTGAGGAGCGCCGTGAGGGTGGTGTCGATCGTGTCGATCACCGGGCGCTGAGCGACGATGGCGTCACCGAGCACCGTAGTCCGCACACGGCTCATCTCCGCCAGGAACGCGGAATCACCACGCGACTTCTG
>SXOW01000058.1 GCA_005778315.1 Acidobacteriota bacterium | reverse complement strand
GCCGTCCATGATGACCGCGACATGGGCTGGCAACCGTTCGAAGTCGACCTGGCACGCCAGCGACGCCTCCGGCGAACCGGCGGGCACCCAGGTCAGCAGTTGGTCGAGACTCATGGAGATGTGTCAGCGTGGCAGCGGGGAAGCAGCCTGTAACTCACTATGATACAAGCTGTTAGCGAGGTGTTCAAGCGATGGCTGTGTCGTCTTCGAGCCCGGTTTCTGGAGCGTCTCCCGGGTACTCCACCCTCGCGAGAAAGAGGCCGCAGGCTGGCGCGGTCTGGCCGGCAGCGTCTCGAACCGCCGACTGGAGCGCGCCCGAGATCGACGCCTGGTCCCGCTTGCCGAGCCCCACTTCGACAAGGGTGCCGACCAGAATACGCACCATGTGGCGGAGAAAGCCGCTGCCGCGGACGGCGATGGTGGCGA
The DNA here is from genome assembly GCA_005778315.1 of Acidobacteriota bacterium. Taxonomy (GTDB): domain Bacteria; phylum Acidobacteriota; class Vicinamibacteria; order Vicinamibacterales; family UBA8438; genus UBA8438. Next base: position 7,864 of record SXOW01000058.1, on the reverse strand, counting down.
CGGTCGCACTGTCGGCCACGGTGCTCGCCCAGCGTCCCGCCGCCGGGGGACTCACGCGAACCTGAAACAGCGTGCGTCGCGTGGTCCGCACATCACTGCCGGTCGCCTGAAACGCGGCGAAGTCGTGCTCCCCGACCAACAACCGACCGGCCGCGCTCATAGATGCGAAGTCGAGCTGACCACGAATGTGCCAACCGTAGCGCCGGTCGAACGGGCTGAGAACGGCCCCACCGAGCAGCCGGTACCGATATGTCTTGGCTCTGGCACAGAAGCGCGCGTGAAAGTCGTCCGGGACCCGTTCGACCGCAAGCACCCGGATATCCGCTGGCAGCCGGGCGTTGGCGGCCCGCATCAGCGCCGCCGGAGCGATGGAGTGGGACAGTTGGACGCTGGCGACCTGAGCCAGTGCATGCACCCCGGCGTCGGTTCGACCCGCGCCGACCACCGTCACCGGCTGGGGATCGAACGCCCCGAGGGCTGACTCCACGCACGCCTGAACAGACGGGCCGTTGGTCTGCCGCTGCCATCCGACGTAGCCGGCACCGTCGTAGGCCAGCGTGAGTTTCAGGGTTGGCATCGCGCGTGCCGCGCCGGATGGCAGACCTCGCTACGCGGTGCGGGACCCAGGTTTGGACACAGCACTGCCAGCGGCGCACATCGGACAGCTGCTCGACTCGTAGGTCGGCAGCGACACCTGAGCCAGTGCGATAAAAGGCACGTCGAACCCTACGGCCTCTCCTCCCCTGTTGATGATCGTGGCGGCTCCTACGACAGTGCCGCCAGCGGCCGTCGCCACGTCGATCGTCTCGCGCGTGGAACCACCCGTGGTCACCACATCCTCGACGACCAGTACGCGTTCGCCAGGGGCGATCTCGAATCCACGGCGCAACGTCAGCCGACCGTCGCGCCGCTCCGCGAACAGGGCACGCACGCCGAGCGCCCGAGCGACCTCATGGCCGATGACGACACCGCCCAGCGCGGGAGACAACACCACCGAGGGCTCGACTCGCGCCGCCTGCTCCGCCAGTGCCGCACCAAGCGTGGCAGCGTGATCAGGATGTTGCAAGACGCGCGCGCATTGCAGATAGCCGCTACTGTGGAGACCGGATGAGAGCTCGAAATGTCCCTCCAGCAGACCTTCACAGCGCCGAAACAGGTCGAGAAAATCCATTGCCACCTTACTCGCGAACCTTACGGGATCCAGACAGCCGCAAGTCTAACAGAGCGGCCCGCGGCAGGCCGGTTTCGGTCACGCACTCCCCTTGACAATCGACAAGAGTCACACCACACTTTGACTTGTCGAACATCTCCAGGTCAGTCAGGGTATGACCGTAGGCGACCGACAGGCTGGAGGCGCTCGCGCGGGAGATACAATCGGCCGACCAAGAACTCCCCATGGCAGCGCTGCGTCCAACCGTTCCAGGGCGGGACAGAGCGGCCCCTCCAGCGCGCCACCCCCAGGAGACCCAGATGCGTAGTCGACAGATTCTCAATTCCCTCGTCGCTGTGGTTGTGCTGCTCGCCGCTGGTCCCGGCCTTGCCGAGACGCAGACCCTACGCGTTGGGGCCGGGCCACCACCGGCTGTGTACAGCACGGTAACCCTGAGCGGGCTGGTACTGCCCGCATCAGCCTGGCAGCCGTCGGACGGGCCCACGCGACGCCTGTCAATCGATGAGGCTGTGACGTTGGCGCTCGAACAGAATCTCGACCTCCAGGTCGAGCGGATCAACCCGCGGATCCAGGACATGGGCGTGGCCGAAGCGCAGTCGGTCTACACGCCGGTGATCTCGAGCACGCTCATCGGCAACAGCCAGAACAGTCCGTCCAGCGGTTTTCTGTCTGGAGCGGGCAACCAAAACTCCGTCACGGATCGGACCCTTCGCAACGGCGTGGACGTGGTGCAGGAGGTCCCCTGGAAGGGAGGGCGTTACACGGCGAGTTGGGACGGCTCGCATCGCACCAGCTCGAGCGTCTTCTTCTCATTCGACCCGATCCTGCAATCCAACTTGTCACTCAACTACACCCAGCCACTCCTGCGCAATTTCGCCATCGACACGCCGCGCTGGCAGATCGCGATCACCCAGGCCAATCGCGAGATGTCAGACATCCAGTTGCGCACGACCGTGGTCAGGACCCAGCGCGACGTACGGAGGGCGTACTGGGGCCTCGTCTCGGCCCAGTCGTTCCTCAGTGTGCAGCGGCAGTCGCTGGAGCTGGCCCAAGAATCGTTGCGCAACAACCGGACCCGCGTGGAGGTCGGCACGATGGCGCCCATTGATATCGTCGAGGCGGAATCGGAGGTCGCGCGGAACGAGGAAAATGTCATCATCGCCGAGGCGGAGGTCGATCGGGCCGAGGACCTGCTTCGTACGCTCATCTTCGACCCGGACGCACCTGAGTTCTGGTCGATCCGGATCCAGCCGAGCGACACACCGATGTTGGCGCCCCGTGAGATCGACATAGACGCCGCCATCAGGAACGCGCTGAGTCAGCGAACGGACCTGCAATCCCTCGACCGCAACATCGAGACCAGCGAGACCGACATCCAGTACTTCCGCAACCAGCAGCTGCCAGACGTGAATCTGCAGGTCGACTACCGGGCCACCGGCCTGGGCGGGACCTTTCTGGAGCGAGGGGGAGCGTTCGGAATCGGGGAAATCACCGGACGGCAAGAGACGTCGTTCGCCAGCGTCCTCGGCAACATCTTCACGAACGACTTCCCGACCTGGACCGTCGGCGTGGCGGTCTCATATCCCCTCGGCACAAGCGGGGCGGACGCCAACCTCGAGCGTGCCAGACTGCAGCGCAGCCAAGACGCAGCCAGGCGCCGGAGCCTCGAAATGCGTGTCGCCGCCGAGGTTCGAGACGCCGCCCGCGCCGTCAACACGAACCTCCAGCGAGTCGAAGCCACGCGAGCGTCTCGGATTCTGGGAGAACGACGCCTGGCGGCCGAGCAGCGCCGCTTTGAAGTGGGTCTCTCGAGCACCTTCTTGGTGTTCCAAGCCCAGCGCGATCTGGCACAGGCCCGCAACCGCGAGGAAGTCGCGACCTTGGACTACACCCGGTCGCTCGTCGACTTCGACGCGGTTCAGGAAGTCCCGTTGTTTTGAAGGTACACTCCGGCCGTGCCCAAGGTCTCGGTCGTCGTCATCACCCTGAACGAGGCATCAAACATCAGCGACGCACTCGCGTCCGTCGCTTGGGCGGATGAGATTGTCGTCGTGGACTCCGGCAGCACTGACGACACCGTGCAGCTGGCCACACAGCACACGGACCGGGTCACCTATCACCCGTGGGGTGGCTACGGTGCCCAGAAGGACTACGCCACCTCCCTCGCCTCATACGATTGGGTGCTCTCACTTGATGCGGACGAGCGGGTCACGCCCGCACTCGCGGAGGAGATCACGACGCTCCTCCACAGCGAACAAGGTCCGACCCACCGTGGCTACCGGGTGCCACGCACGACGTGGTACGCCGATCGATGGATGCGTACAACCGACTGGTATCCCGACGACCAGCTACGCTTGTACGACCGACGGGGGGCGTCCTGGGGCCGCGACCTGGTACACGAATCTGTCCATCTCGATGGCCCGCCCGGTACGCTGACCCATGACATTCAGCACTACGCCTACCGGGATCTGGCCGGCCATGTCGCGACGATCAACAGATACACCACCCTGGCCGCGAACCAGATGGCACGAGAGGGGCGACACGCTGGACTGACCGATCTGTGGATACACCCGCCCGCCGCGTTTCTCCGAAACTACCTGCTCCGTCGAGGCTGCCTCCAAGGGCGAGCGGGCCTCCTTGTATCACTGATGAACAGCTACTACGTCTTGTTGAAGTACGCCAAGCTCCAGGAGCAGGTGACCGCGGCTCAGGGGGTCGCGCGGGGAGACCAGTAACGGGCCCAGAGCCCTGACTGACGATGTTCTCCCTGCACGTCGACACGGCGACAACCTGGCGCGGCGGCCAGAATCAGGTATTGCTGACCGTTCTCGGTCTCCGCGCGAGGGGCCACCGCGCCGCGCTCGTCGCACACCCCGACGGTGAGCTCTACCGACGAGCCACCGAAGGCCCCGATCTGATTCCTATTGCGTCGACGGGCGATCTCGACCTTCGGGCCGCCTGGAAGCTGTCCCGGGTGCTGCGCATGCTGCGCCCCGCGGTGGTCCACGCCCACGATGCACACGCCGTCAGCATGGTCGCCTTGGCGCGGTCGATCGGACGACTCGACCCGCCCCCCTTCTTCGTGGTGTCGCGCCGCGTCGACTTCCATCTGCGACGCAACGCGTTCTCGCGGTGGAAGTACGGGCAGGTGGATCAGTTCCTCTGCGCGTCAGACGCGATCGCGTCCATGCTGGTGGCGGACGGCATCGCCAAGGCGCGGACCAGGACGGTCCACGACGGGGTCGACCTGGAACACGGCAAGGCCGCGCCACGGCTCGACGCTCACGCAGAGCTCTGGCTCCCAGCCGGTGCCCCGCTCGTCGGCAACGTCGCAGCGCTGGTCCCACACAAGGGCCATCGATATCTCATCTCGGCAGCGGCCGAGGTGGTCAGATCCGTGCCGGACGCGCGATTCGTCATTGTCGGTGACGGCGAGCTCGAATCGACGCTCCGACACCAGATCCGCGATCTCCATCTGGAGCGCCACGTGCTCCTCGCCGGATTTCGCGCGGACGCACTGTCGCTACAGAAGGGATTCGACCTCTTCGCGTTGAGTTCGGTGACCGAGGGCATGGGCTCGGTCCTCCTTGACGCCATGGCGATGGGTCAGGCGATCGTGGGGACACGAGCCGGCGGGATTCCGGAAGTCGTGGTCGACGGTGACACCGGCGTCCTGGTCCCGGTCCGCGATGCCCGGGCACTGGCCGCCGCCATTGTGGAGCTCCTGAAAGATCCGGCCCGACGTGCCGCACTCGGGGCGGCGGCCCAGGCACGTGTGCAACTACACTTCACGGCTGGACGAATGGTCCAGCGGATCCTCGACGCGTACGGCCAGTTGGTCGGCACACCCCGCGCAACGGGCACTGATCGTCGCGCTGCGGCCGGCTGAAGCCGCACGCGTCCATCATCCCAAGGTGACAGAGCGAGAAGTCGTATCGGATCGGATCATCCGGATCAAGACGGCGCAGCGACTCGGTAATCTCGCGAGCCATGCGCCATCCAGGACTGCGATACCGAGTCAAACCGAGGCATTGGCCGATTCGAATGACATGCGTATCGAGCGGAATGACGAGGGCGGCTGGTGACACCCGGGACCAGAGGCCCAGGTCGACCGCGTCCCGTCGTACCATCCAGCGAAGAAACAAGTTCAGACGCTTGCAGGCGCTGCCCCCCTGGGGCCGCGGGAAGAAGTAGTCCACGCCCCGCCGGCCGCCCTGGTAGCCGTAGACCTCGCGGAGGTCGATGGCTCTGGCACGCCGACAGAAGTCGTCCAGCGCCGGGCCCACATCTGTGTCGACCGGGTCCTCTGCGTTCTGACCCGCGAGGAAATACGTTTCTATCGTGCCGTGGTTCGCCAACATCTGGCCCAACACCGTCACCAGCGCGATCACATCGACGCCGCGGATCCAGCGATGGACAAGCGGGCGCAGCGGCTCGGCATCGCGAACCGGATCAAAGGCGCGGACGAACGAGGCGGGGTGGGGACCCAGAACGGCGAGCAGCGACTCGATCGAATCCAGCACGCTGGCCACACGTCCGAAGGCCAGCGCTGCCGCACAGAACGCGACAATCTCCTGGTCTTGGGGCAACGTGTAACGGCGGACCACGTGCACCGGGTCAACCGCCGACTCGGCGTGATTGAACGTGTCGTACAGCCTATCGAGAGGTGGCTTCAGACACCGCGCGTTCGCCGCGGTCAGCGGGCTGCTGGTCCTCGCAGGTCGCGGGCTCATACAAGACGCCCGGCGTGACACCTCATCACGACGCGATCGTGCGTGCGTCGGACCCGCGGGCCATCGCGTCGGCAAACGCACCGGCGCCGTCCGCGGCGGCGTTGGCGTACACGATCCGCCCGCCCACGATCGTCGCCGCGACGCCACCCCGCATCGTCCACCCGGCGAATGGCGTGTTGCGAGCCCGGGATCTGAATGCGGAAGGCTCAACCGTGACAGACAGCTCCGGCGCGAGCACCGTGATATCCGCGGGCACGCCCACCCCCAGCGTGCCCCCAGGCACCCGCAGGATCGCGGCCGGGTTCACGGAGAGCAACTCAACGAGCCTGACGAACGTAATGTGGCCCGCGTGCACCAGGCGGTCGAGACACACCGGAACGGCGGTCTCGAGACCGATCACGCCAAACGGCGCGCCGTCGAACTCGGATTCCTTTTCGTCGTAGTGGTGCGGAGCGTGGTCAGTGGCTATGCAGTCAACCGTTCCGTCCTTCACTCCTTCGATCAGGGCCGCGAGATCGGCCGCTTCCCGTAACGGTGGATTCATCTTGTAGCTGCTGTCGTACCCAACCAGTGCGTCGTCGGTCAGCGTCAGGTGATGCGGCGACACCTCACAGCTGACCGCCACACCACGCGACTTGCCGTCGCGCACGACGAGCACCGCACCTCGCGTGCTGAGGTGCGCCAGGTGTACGGCCGCGCCGGTGAGACCGCTCAACACCACGTCGCGGGCCGCGATGATCTCCTCTGCCGCAGCCGGCAGACCTCGGAGTCCCAGCACCGTCCCCTGGTGCCCTTCGTGGGCGACACCATCCCCGGCCAGTGCGCGATCCTCGCAATGGTCGACCACCGGCATGCCAAACATCGAGGCATATTCCAGCGCGCGGCGCATCAACAGCGCGTTCGCGACCGAGCGACCGTCATCTGAGATCGCAACGCATCCAGCCGCATGCAACTCTCCGATCTCCGCCAGTTGCTCGCCATCGCGTCCCTTTGTCACGGCGCCCACCGGGTAGACTCGCGCGAGGCCGGCTTGAGCTGCCCTTTCTCGAATAAACCGAGTGACACTGGCGTGATCGTTCACCGGGTTGGTGTTGGGCATGCACGCCACTGCGGTGAAACCGCCGGCGACCGCCGCCGCCACGCCGGTGGCGACCGTCTCCTTGTGCTCATCCCCCGGCTCGCGCAGGTGGGTGTGCATGTCGATAAATCCGGGACACACGATGCCATGTCGCGGCACCGCAATGACAGTCGTCCCGGACTCGATTGGCAGGTCAGGCCCCACTGCGGCGATCCGACCGTTCACAATCAGTACGTCGGCCGGCCCATTCACGCCGTTGGCCGGATCGACGACCCGGCCACCCGTGAGCACCAACCGCGTGACCTCGCCCACTGTTCTCCTTTCTGCGCCGCTCACGCCCAAGGCCGCCGTCAGCTCCGCGGCTCGTCTGCGAGCAGGTAGAGCACCGCCATCCGCACCGCGACCCCATTGGCGACCTGCTCGAGAATCACCGACTCCGCCCCGTCCGCCACCTCCGGCGCGATCTCGACGCCCCGATTCATCGGTCCGGGGTGCATGACGATGACATCCGGGCTCGCGCGCCGCAGCCGCTCCGGCGTCATGCCGAACAGCTGAAAATACTCCCGCAATGAGGGGAAGAAGTAGCCACCCATGCGTTCGAGCTGGATCCTGAGCAGCATCACGACGTCGGCGCCGTCCGTGGCCTCGTCGATTGAGGTGGTGGCTCGAACGTCGAGCCGAGCCACATCCGGCAGCATCATGGTGGCCGGACCGCAGAGGGTGACCTCGGCGCCAAGGGCGCGCAGCAGGAGCACGTTCGACCTGAGCACGCGGCTGTGGAGCAGGTCACCAATAATGGAGACCTTGAGTCCCCCGATACGTCCCTTGTGATCGCGAATCGTCAGCGCGTCCAGCAGAGCCTGGGTTGGGTGCTCGTGCATG
>SXOW01000057.1 GCA_005778315.1 Acidobacteriota bacterium | reverse complement strand
GTCATCCGGGTCATCAACGAGCGCGATCGCGGCGGTGAAATCGAGGCCGCGTCGCAGCCGCGCGCCCACCACGCCGTCCCCGTCGCGAGGAAGAAAGTTTGGATCATCGAAGTCGATGACGTTCGGAAAGAGGTAGTCGAACGCGACGTTGCCCCGTTCCTGGAGCAGGGCCGGGGTAATCCAGGAGCGACCCTGGGCCCATCCGGCCACCGACGGCGGATTCAGCAGGTGTTGCCCCAACGCGATCGTCGTGCTGTTGAAGTCCGGTACACCGGGAACGTCCGTGGCACCGAGCTGTTTCAGCATGGTGACCACGTGTTCGACCGGACCCTTGATATGGCTGGCGTGACTGGCCTCGCTGTAGAAGTCGCGAGATTGGAAGATCGTGGCCAACAGTGGCCGGAGCTCGTAATCGTGGTCGCGCAAGACGGCACCAAGTTTGGCGGCGAGGGCAGGTGAGACGTCGTCACGGACAAAGAAGCGGTAGATCTTCGAACCGATGTATTCCGCCGTGACCGGCTGGTCGAGGATGATGTTGATCACGTCCTCGCCGTCAAAGTTGCCAGTGCGCCCGAGGAAGGTCTTTGGCCCATCGTCGTGATGCACCGCATTGACGACAAAGTCGAGATTCTCGAAATTCCACCCCGTGAATGCGCGCGCGCCCTCCCGCACATCCCGCTCCGTGTAGTTCCCGACACCCATGGTGAAGAGTTCCATCACTTCGCGCGCGAAGTTCTCGTTGGCGGCGCCCTTCACGTTGACCCCAGCGTCCAGGTAATAGAGCATCGCGGGGTCCTTCGCGACCGCAATCGCCAGCTCGCCGAAGTTCCCGGTCGCGTGCCGTTCGAACAGTTCGATCTGTCCGATCATTTTTCGGTAGTCGCGAACCTTGTTCTCCGCCGTCGCGAAGTGCCCGTGCCAGAAGAGCGCCATCTTCTCCTCCAGCGGCTGATCCGTGTCGAGCATCCGTTCGGCCCACCAATACCCAACCCGCCGCGTTTCCAGTTGGGTCGCGCGCAACCAGTAGAAGAACCGGTCGGAGATCGGCTGCATGTGCCGATTCACATACTCGGGTTTGACCCGGACCCCCATGCTCTCGCCGTTGCGCATGGCCAGTTCGGTGGCGGCCGGTCGGCTGGGAGGGAAGTGGGAAAGCGATTCGTCCCAGAACCCGGAGTGCTCAAACGGAGGGAGACGGTCGTTGGGCACCCTGTCGTAGTAGACCAGGGACCGCACGGCTTGCTCGGGCGACATGTCCGCGAGTCGCTGAATGTCCTCTGGAGTGCCGCTGAATCCGGCGCGGTCAAGCAGATGCTCGGCCGCCTCGTAGCTCCAGTCAGCGGCGGCAATCGGGGTCAGGTCGTCCATCCAGGCGTTAGGTCCTGGTTCTGCCGCCAGCGCCTGGGTAGACCCGGTGTGACCGGCCCACACCAGCGCCAGCATTGCGCTGCTTGCGGTCAGATACCAACGGGATCGCGTGGTCATCGGTTGTCCCTTCATGGCCGGGCCAGGTCCAAGGCACGAGCCTGACCGTGTTCGAGGTCCGTGCGGACTGCCGGAACGACACCGTTATACACCGAACGCGGCTCAGAGCGCGACGCCTGCGGCAAGCGCCGGCGCAAGGACAAACTGTCGCTCGTAGATCGTCCGGCCTTGCCGGCGATATTTCCGCTCGTAGGCGGTTTGGATGGCCTCCTCATCGTGGTCGGTGGGCCGATGGTCTGACGCGGTGATGAGTTGTCCACCGACGGTTCGGACCGCGTGCTCGGCGAACGCGATGAGCCGGGCGTCATCGGTCTTCAGCCGAATCGACCCGCCACGCGTCAACAGGGCGCGGTACTGTCGCAGAAACTCTGGCGAGACCAGCCGATGCTGGCTTTGACGTCGCTTGGGCAGCGGATCGGGAAATGGGATCCACAGCTCCGCGATTCGGCCCCGCGGCACGTGGTCTGCCAGCTGTTCGATCGGCAGTCGGAGAAAGAACGCATTCGTGAGGCCCGCGTCGAGCGCCGTCCGTGCGCCGTTCCACAATCTGGCGCCGTTGCGATCAACCCCAAGGAACATCTGGCCAGGCGAGCGCCGCGCCAGCGCCAGCGTGTATTCGCCCCGCCCACAGCCCAGTTCGACGACCACTGGCGTCGTAGCGCCACACGTGTGGTCGAACCAGCCCGCGGGGCTGCCGGTCCCGTCGATGACGTTGGGCATGTGCTGGAGGGCCGCGAATCGGAGCTGCTTCTGGCGAGCCATGTGGTCGAAGGTAGGGTATCAGCAGCCCGTTGCGGTGGGCGCCGTGTCGGGCGGGAGCGCGCGTGTATCATGAGGCAGATCTGCCGCCGGGGAGGGCGATGAACCGGGGCCGATCGGGTTCAGAGGCGGTGATGAACGCGACAGAGAACTCGAGAGGTGCTAGGGCGGAGCGCGAGGATATTGCCGACCACTACACGCGGGCCGGATTGCTGGCCGCGATCGAGGACGGGGTCGCCACCCTCGGGAAGACCCCGGCCTCGGTGAGCGTCGAGGATCTGGCTCCAGTTGACGAATTTCACGTAGGCGGACGCGAGGCGTCGGAAGCGTTTCTGGATCAGCTCGGCCTGACGCCGAGCGACCGGGTCCTCGATATCGGGTGCGGTCTTGGCGGGAGCGCGCGCTTTGCCGCGACTCGCGATGGCTGTCACGTCACGGGGCTCGACCTGACCCACGGGTTCGTCTCCACCGGGCGGACGCTGTGCGACTGGGTGGGCCTGGGAGATCGCGTCTCGCTGCAGCAGGGCAATGCGCTGACGATGCCGTTCGAAGCTGACGCGTTCGACGCAGCCTACATGCTGCACGTGGGGATGAACATCGCGGACAAGCCAGCCCTCTGTGCTGCGGTACATCGTCTCTTGCGGCCCGGGGGGCGGTTTGGCATCTACGACCTGATGCGGACCGGGGAGGAGCCGCTCCAATATCCCCTCCCATGGGCATCTCTGGCCGCGCAGAGCCGCGTGGGTACCCCGAGCGATTATCGCGCCGCCATGGCCGCCGCCCGATTTACGCTCGTGGCTGAGCGCAATCGCCGCGACTTTGCGCTCGACTTCTTCGCGCGCCTGAGGGCACGCACCGCGGCCGCGGGCGGCCCTGGGCCACTGGGACCGCACCTTGTGATGGGCGACACCGCGTCGATACGCCTGAGGCATCTCGTGGACGCTATCGCCAACAGTAGCCTGGCGCCGGTGGAGATGATCGCGGAGAAAGCGCAGTAACCGAGGGCCCGGACTTATTCGCAGCGCAACGCCACCATCGGGTCCACATGGGTGGCGTGTCGCGCCGGCACGTAGCAGGCGAGGAACGCGACCACACTCAGGACCACCGGTACGATGACAAAAACTACCGGATCGGTGGCGGTCACCCCGAAGAGCAGACTGCTCAGGAGTCGCGTCACTCCGAACGCCATCGCAAGCCCGATCAACAGCCCGAGTCCGGTCAGCCACGCGCCCTGCCGCAAGACCATCGCCAGAATGCTCGTCCGCGGGGCGCCAAGCGCCGGGCGCACGCCGATTTCTACTCTGCGCTGCAGCACGAGGTAGGAGAGGATGCCGTAGATGCCAACCGACGCGAGTGTCAAGGCGAGCACCGCGAAGAGGCCCACGAACAGGGCGTAGAACCGCGGACCTGCGACGGAGTTCGCGAGTCGTGCTTCCATGGTGGCCACGTCGGCGAGCGGCAGGCTCGGGTCCAACGCGAGTACCGCCTCCCTGAGGAACGGAATCAGCGCGGTCGCGTCACCGGTCGTCCAGATGGCGAGGTTGACGGCGCCCATGGGCACGGTCGAGTCCGCGGCGCGATACGAGCGGTAGAACTCAGGTACGGGGGCACTGTCCAAGCCCTGGCGCCTGCTCGACCCGTTCCAGTAGCTGGGCGATAAACGCTGAGCGGGTGTCGGCGTCGTATCTCGTCGATGGCAGATTCAGTGCCGTAGTGAGGACGTTGGCCGGGTCATACCCGGCGTCGACGTCGATGAGGGTGACGAAGCTTCGATCAGAAGACCCGCGCCGACCAGGAGCACCAGGGCCAGCGCGATCTCCGTCACCGCGAGCACGCTCCGCGTGCGGTTGCCACGCAGCAGGCGAAAGCCCCCACTGGAGCGGATGCTCCCCTCGTTCAGGGATTGCACCAGACTGACGCGGGCGCTCTGGAGCGCCGGCGTCAATCCGAAGAGCGTGTCACTCGTCATGACGGACTGTGAGGGCATGCCTCGCATGGACGGCCGTCGTTCACGGACCCGGACGATCTGGTCGGCTTCGGGGTAAGGAAGTGGCTTCAGCAGCACCGCGTTGACGACACTGAAGATCGCCACGTTGGCGCCAATACCGATGGCCAGCGTCAGCAGCGCCACGCCGGTAAAGGCGGGGTACTTGAGCAGGAGACGGAGGCCATGTCGGACGTCGTGCTGAAAGGTGTCCATGGGTGGCGGGCTCCACGCATTGCGCCTTGCACTGTCAGACGCCGAAACAGACCGTCTGGTCTGGAGCTTGTCACGTGGCCCGCCGTCCCGCTGTGTTCCGGCCCGCGGCCTGGACCACGTACAGCAGGGTGTCAAACGGGGTAAGGCGGGGTAAGATGGACACGCCATCCCGTCGCTCTTGTGGCCATTGGGGAGAGAGTCCGTGACTACAACTAACTTGCGTTCGGCGTGCACCATCGGCGGGGCCCTCGTGTTGACCGTCGTCCTGACACCAGCCTACGCGCAGCGCGCGGCCGAACCCGACCAGGCCCCGCGGACGGCGTGGGGCGCGCCAGACCTCAACGGGGTCTGGGATTTTCGGACCTTGACGCCGTTTGAGCGCCCCAGTGATCTGGCTGACCAGGAGTTCTTCACCAACGAAGACGCGGCGGCGTTCGAAGCGGCTCGGCTCGCCGAGTTTGAAGTCCGGGACGACCAGGAGCCGGCGGACATCGTCGGCAACTACAACCAGTTCTGGTTCGATCCAGGGAACAAGGTCAGCGAGACGAGACAGACCTCGCTGGTGGTCGACCCCC
>SXOW01000525.1 GCA_005778315.1 Acidobacteriota bacterium | reverse complement strand
GTTTGTGCATATCGCCCTGCTCGCTGTGGGAGGCGACCGAACAGCCGCCAGCGCACACCGGAATGAATGCGCAGTCGCCACAGCTCTTCCAGGCCGCCAGCGACGCGAAATCGGCGGCCGACCGATGGTGGCGCTCCTCGAGGGCGTCGCTGATGTGACCGATCGCGGCCTTCCGCTCCCCGGTAAAGCCGGGACAGGCGTAAATGGATCCCTCCGGACCGACCGTGTACGAGTGCTGGCGATGAATGTCGCAAGGGCCCATGTGCACCCCGTCAAGGGTCTGGAAGCCGCGCTTCTTGGTCTCTTCCCGTAGCTCCGACATCTTGGTCCCGAGGAGGTTGCAGCTGTCGCACACGGAGCCGGCGCCTGAACCAGCCGAGGTCATGCAGGTGCCTCCGAGGGCTGCGCCGTCGATACCCACGGGCGTGAGCGGGATGAGTCCCGGAACCGTCGCCACCGGCTGTTTCCGAATCACCGGCTTGAAGGACACCTTCACGAGTTTGTCTGCGAAGTCCTGTGCGTTGAGGAAATCGAGCAGAGCCGGATAGCTGTCGACGGTGTCCTCGACAAAATTGCCGCCGATCGCGATGTTGCAGCGGTGTGCCACCCGCTGAATGTTCGCGATGATTCGCTCGAACGTGCCCTGGCCGCCCCGGAGGGGGCGCATGCGGTCATGTGCCTCCTGGTCGCCGTCGAGCGTGATCTTGATGCTGTGCAGCCCGAATGGCTCCAGCCGGTCCACAACGTCTGGCGTGAGCAGCAGCCCGTTCGTGATCACATTGATCCGCATGGCGACCCCGCGTTCCTGGGTCGCGTGCCACAGGCGCTCGGCCAGCGCATACATCACGGGCAGGTTGAGGAGCGGTTCACCACCGAAGAATGTGAGGCCGAACTGGTTCGACCCGAGTTCGTCCAGCCGACTCTCCACCCAGTCACACAAACGATCAGCGGTCGCGAGCGACATCTTCTCGGCGGTGTCGTTGTAGTCGCCGTGGTCGCCCTGGAAGCAGTAGTCGCAGGCGAAGTTGCATTGCATCGTCGTCAGCACGGTCAGACGCAGCTCGCTGGCGTCTTCGCGTACGTCGCGAAAGAAGCGGTCAACCGCTCGCCACTCCGAATCGCGGCTGTCGACCACAAAGCCGTGTTCGCTCAGGTCGCGGATGGCCGACTGCTCTGAAGGACTGAACTCGTGGGACACGGCGGGGTCGGCGTCGAGGCGGTCGAGCAGGTCCGCGACGTCGGGCGACACGACCAGCTGGGAGTCGGTGAACATATTCATGAGAAACAGTTCATCCCGGCCGGTCAACGGCACCCGCTTGTTGAATATCGAGGCTTGCATGTTGGAAGGCTCGCTTTCCGGTTCCAATCTATCGTTCGGCGTTTGGCGGCAGTCCGCCCGTTGGCCATCGGCCATGCGGAGGACGCCACCGGAGTCACAACAGTCGGCCCTGAGTTCGCGGGGCGCCGTCGGGTTACGCCAGGGCGCACGTTCACGACGAACGGTCGGACGTCAGTGCTCGCCAATCGTGCAAATGGTGTTCCGTAGTCGGATGAGGCGAGGAGTGCCACCTCTGTGGGCCAAGGCTCAGACAGGTCACTTGCCTGGAAGAACTCTACTTGCAATGATTTACGAGAACGCTCAGTGGACGACTCGGTCGTCTGTGGGGGGGCGAGGCTGGGCTCACGCAGCCAGGCCTGACGGTGAGATCGGTCAATACGTCAGCCAAGTGGACGAGGCATTGCCCAACTCGGCATGGGGCGCGGTGGGCCCCGCAGCTCGAAATCAGCTCGTTCGGAAGCGCTTCGCCAATTCCCTGATCTCGAGCCGGCCCATCTTGTGCTTCAGCGTGCTGAGTGGAACGCCGAGATAGCGGGCGGTGGCAGAGACATTCCAGTCGGACCTTTCCAAGGCGCGCAGGATGAAGTTACGTTCGAATGTCTCACAGGCGGCTTGCAGCAGTTCGTTCCGACTATCGGGGCGGCGTGTCAGATTCGCGAGGTGGTATTCGAATGGCAGATCTTCGTCGGTGAGTCGAGTCTTGTCGACGACCGCGACCAGCCGCTCAATGAGGTTCTCGAGCTCGCGCACGTTACCGGGCCACTGTTGCTCCATCAGCACCTGCAGCGCCGAAGCCGAGACTTCCCGGACCTCCTTGCGGAACCGGAGGTTGTATCGGGTGAGGAACAGTCGGACAAGTGCCGGGATGTCCTCCACCCGTTCGCGGAGTGGCGGCATCCTGAATGGAATGACGTTGATCCGGTAGTACAGATCGTCTCGGAAACGGCCCGCCTTGACCGCGCGGTCTAGGTCGACATTGGTGGCCACCACCAGCCTGAATTCCGTCTTGATCGGTTTAGTGCCACCAACACGTTCGATCTCCCCCTCTTGTATGGCGCGCAGCAATTTGGCCTGCAGATCGAGTCCGAGGTCCGCGATCTCGTCCAGAAACAGCGTGCCACCTTCGGCCAGCTCGAATTTGCCCAGTTGCTGGCGCATGGCGCCGGTGAATGCCCCTCGTTCGTGGCCGAAGAGCGAGCTTTCGACCAGGTCCCTGGGAACGGCGGCCAAGTTGACGGCGATGAATGGTGCACTGCCCCGGCCAGACTCCCGGTGGAGCAGGCGGGCCAAAAGTTCCTTTCCCGTGCCGCTTTCGCCTTGGATGAGTACGGTGGCCGGCAGCCGGGCCACTCTCTGCGCGAGGTCGACGATTTCGCGCATCGGTTTGCTGGGGCCAAGCACGAACTCTCGCTCGACCTGCTCGGCGACCTGTGCGTTGAGGGTGATGACCTGACGGCTGAGCTCCTGTCGCTCAAGGGCGTTGCGGACCAGTGACCGCAGACCGTCGTAGTCAAACTCCTTCGTGATGTAGTGGTACGCGCCCTGTTTCATGGCGGCCACGGCCACCTCTACGTCGGTCAGGGCCGAGACCATGATGACTTCGATGAGGCTGAAGTTCTCTCGGACGATGGTGAGCAGATCCAGGCCGCTGATACCTGGGAGCCGCACATCGAGCAGCATCAGATCGACGTGCTCTCGCCTGATGACTTCGAGACCTTCCTCACCGGTCTCCGCTGTCAGCACGCGATATCGGCGCTTGAGGATGGCTGTCAGCGTGTCGCGCATGCCTTCGTCGTCGTCGACGATCAGCACTGTCTTTGCGGTTGGGCTCATTGCGCTATCGCACTCGCTCCCTACGTGCGGTCCGCGCGGTCGCGCAGTGCCGAGAGATGGCAATTATGTCGGCCGGAGTCGCAGGAGAGCCTTGGATTGTAGAGGGCGGCTGGGGCCGGAGGCAAGGCTGGGTCTGGGCTCGTCCGTGCGGTTCATGGAATAATTCGTCGAATCATACCGAGCCGGACGAGCCAGACGAGCCGGTGGCGGCTGCGAGTTTACTAGTCACGGACACGACCAGATGCCAACCGACGTACTGATGCCGCAGATGGGCGAATCCATCGCCGAGGGCACGATTGTTCGCTGGGTGAAGAACGTCGGAGAGTCAATCGAGCGCGACGAGCCGCTGTTCGAGATCTCGACCGACAAGGTCGACGCTGAGATACCTTCCCCGGCCGCCGGGGTGGTTGCGCAGATTCGGGCACAGGTCGGGGAGACAGTTCCGGTGAACTCCGTCGTGGCGGTGATCGGAAACCAGGGCGAACAGATCCCGGCCGCGTCCGCTCAGGTTGAGGTCGCGGAGCCAGTCAGGTTACCGGCAGTCTCTCCCCTCGACACGACGGCAGCGCGGCCGTCGAGGGTAGCGGCGGCTCCGCGTTTGTCCCCGCTCGTTCGTCGGCTTGCCGCGGAGCATGGAATCGACCCGTCCTGTGTCAACGGGACCGGTGAGGACGGCCGCGTCACTCGGGCCGATGTGCTGGCCTACGTGGCTCGTCGTCATAGCGACTCGTCCGATGCCGACACGGCAGCGGTGGGCACGTCTCCGCTCGGCGAGACCAGCGAGCCCTTGGGCGTGATGCGGCGATTCATCGCGGAGCGCATGGTGGCAAGCCGCCGGACGGCGGCGCACGTCCACACGGTGTTCGATGTGGACTTTTCGCGCGTGGCGGCCAGACGGGCGTCAGTCAGTGGAGGCACTCGGGCTCCGGGATACCTCGCGCACATCGCCAAAGCGGTGTCCGACGCCTTGGTGGCGATGCCCGTGGTCAACGCCTCCCTCCGCGCCGATTCTGTCGTGTATCCGCGGCACGTCAATCTGGGAATAGCGGTCGCGCTTGAGTGGGGTCTCATCGTGCCCGTCATCAAGGCAGTCGAGTCCTTGTCGGTGGAGGATATTGACGCCGCCATCGTTGACCTCTCAACTCGAGCGCGAGCCAAGCAGCTAGCGCCGGACGAGGTGGAGGGCGGCACCTTCACGATCACGAACCCTGGCGTCTTCGGGTCTGTCTACGGCCTGCCGATCATCAACCAACCGCAGTCCGCCATTCTGTGTGTGGGGGTGATCGAGAAACGTCCCGTGGTTGTCGACGACGCGGTCGTGGCTCGGTTGCGCTCCTACCTCACCCTGGGTTTCGATCATCGGCTCATCGACGGCGCCGTCGCCGACCGGTTCATGGTCCGGGTCCGGGACAGCCTGGAAGAACGTTCGCTCTGAGGAAGGCCTCAGGTGAGCGCAGACCACGGATCGGCAGTTGGCGACCCGCACGGGACACCGTTGGTCGTGCGATCCCTTGGTCTCGTGCCATACGAGGATGCGCTCGAACAGCAGCGCGCCCTGGTTGCCGCTCGCCAGGCCGGCGACACCCCGGACCATCTGCTTCTTCTCGAGCATCCCGCGGTCATTACGGTCGGCGTGAGCGGCCGGGGGCATTCAGAACACCTGCTCGTGTCGCGAGCCTACCTGGCGGAGCACGGGATCGACATACACGATGTCGCCAGGGGTGGAGACATCACCTACCATGGCCCCGGCCAGATTGTGGGTTACCCCGTGATGAGCTTGAAGCCTGATCGCTGCGACGTCCGTCGATACGTCTCGGACCTGGAAGAGGTGCTCATCCGAACCGCCGCCTGTTTCGGGGTGACGGCAGGCCGCGTGGCAGGGATGACGGGGGTCTGGGTCGGAAACGAGAAGCTCGCCGCGATCGGGGTGCGGCTGTCGCGCTGGGTGACGAGCCACGGTTTCGCGCTCAATGTGGCCACCAACCTCGACCACTTTCGTTTCATTGTGCCGTGCGGTCTTGAACGTCGCGGAGTGACGTCGTTGCAGCGTTTGCTGCCCACACCACCCTCGCTCCGGGAGGTCGAGCTGGCCCTTGCCACAGAGTTTGCGAGTGTATTCGACCGTCGCGTTATCCCCTGATCCGCATCGCCGTCCGCGCTCGAGTCTCCGTATTCGACTCTCGAGGGAATAACGGCGCGACCTGCCGTGTTCTAGAGATGAGAGAAGGAGGCAGACCATGCATAGCACACATGACCAGCGGCTGGTGCAGCGGCTCAAAGTTGGCGAGCCGGCGGCCATGCCGGACCTGGAGGCGAACTACGGCGGACGCGTCTTTCAACTGGCGCTGCGCTACATGAAGAACCGGGAGGACGCCGAAGAGGTGACCCAGGACGTCCTGCTGCGGGTGTTCCAGAATATCGGCGCCTTCCGAGGCGACGCCGCACTCTCGTCGTGGATCTACCGGATCACCTTCAACACCGCGATGTCTCGGCTGCGCAGTCTCAAGTTTCGGCGACCGGCCGAAGTGTCTCAGGATGCGCTTGAGTGGAGTGATGGCGACTCACTGGGCACCCGGGAGGTGGCCGATTGGTCCGACCTGGCCGACGACCAGCTTCTCAGAAGCGAAATGCGGTCGCGCCTGGTCTCGGCGCTGTCACAGTTGCCGGAGATCTACCGGGCGGCGGTGCTCTTGCGCGACGTCCAAGGGCTGTCCACTGAGGAAGCCAGCGCGATTATGGGCGTGAAGACCCAGACACTGAAGTCGCGCCTCCATCGTGGAAGATTGATGCTGCGCGAACAACTGGGCGACTTTGCCGCCGGCGTGGCCATGCGCGCGTCCGCCTGACCGCGTCGCGTGACGTCAGCGAGAACCGATCGCGTTCTCCAGCTGGACCTGTTCGAAACGGCTCAGTCGTGGGGCGAGAACCGTTTCGACTCCGGTCCGGTCCACGGTAACCCCGACTGACTGGACCCGTCTGGATTCGCGCTCGTCACCCGCCATGTAGCATGAGAAGACACGCCGGGACCGGCCGGTCATCATTGCCGTGACGACCTGTACGGCGGCGGACGCCAGCGTGTAAGGCCCTGGTGGCCACAATGGTCCAAGGCACTGGACGAGGCGCGCCCGCTGCTGCGCGGACAGGCGTTCTTCCAGGGGGTAACCGCCGACCGTGGCGCTGCTCCACGCCACGACCGGGTGACTCGGTGGGATCCCAACCAGGTTGACAAGAACCTCGGCCGGCGACGCATTGGCCTCCAGCGCAATCAGTGCGCGTAGCGCGGAGACCAGCGCGCTCGGAGCGGTGCCGATGATTCTCGTCCGATTGAGTCCGAGCTGCTCAACCGCCACCGCTATCACCGACGCGTGCGAGGCTCCGGCGCACACAATGGGCGCGCGGCGGTTCAACCCGACCACCTGGGTCAGCAGCGCGCTCGCCGTCTCGCCCTGCCAGTCGTTCTCCGGCGCGTCGACGGGGCCCGTCAACACCAGCACATCGACTCCGACGACCGCGTCGAGGTCCGCTGTCGCCGTCACCCGCGTATCAAACCCTTCGACCGGACCCGCTTGGGTGATGTCGAGGGCCTTGCCCCCTGCCACGCCTGGCGTCGTGTCGATCAGGCGGATCGCGCGAGCGCAATCGCGGCCGGCCAGACAATGGGCCACCGCGCCGCCGAGCGTACCGGCTCCCAGGATTGCGACAGTGGACATTCTAGATGCGCGTTTTCGAGGGTTGAGCCCAATCGCCTATTGTAGTGGTCCGTGTGGGTAGACCAGCCGACCCGGTCGCCTTGCCACGCGGGCGCAACGGTCCATAAGATAACAGGTTGATGACGAGCGTATCTGCGCTGGAGGGGTTGAAGGCTATCGTGACCGGCGGGTCCCGGGGAATCGGGCTGGCCACGGCCGTCGCGCTCCGGTCCGCCGGCGCGCATGTGCTCATTTGCGGGCGTTCGGCCGATGCCCTCGCCGACGCTCTTGGTCTCCTGCGAGCCGACGGCAGAGCCACCGGACTGGTCGCCTCGGCCAGGATCGACGTCGGCGAACCGGACCAGGCCGGGCAGCTCGTGGACGCGGCGGTGGCTCAGTTGGGCGGGTTGGACATCCTCATCAACAACGCCGGTATCGGCCGCTTTGCGCCCCTCGCCGCGCTCTCGGACAAGGACTGGACCGAGACGCTCCATACGAACCTGTCGGGTGTCTTCTATTGTTGCAGGGCGGCGATCCCCGTCATGCGTGCCGGCGGCCAGGGCTGGATCGTCAACGTCAGCAGCCTGGCGGGACAACATCCGTTCGCCGGTGGCGCTGCGTATTGTGCGTCGAAGGCGGCCCTCAACGCGTTGACCGAATCGCTGATGCAAGAGGTGCGTCAGGAGCGGATCCGTGTGAGTTGCGTGCTCCCCGGCTCGGTCGACACCCGATTCGGCGGGCGTGTCCGACCAGAAGGGGCCAGTTGGAAGCTGTCGGCCGACGACGTGGCCCGGGCCATCGTCGATCTGCTCCAGCATCCACCGAGGAGTCTGCCCAGTCGGATCGAACTCCGTCCGTCGATGCCTCGAACGTAACGGCAGGACTCCGGACCAGAAAACGCCGGCCGCCGACTCAGCTCGGTCACCACACGCTGCTGGCGCCCTGACCATGAGGCGGGGCGTGGTACGGGAGGGTCGGAGCCGCCACCGTGGAGCGGTGTGTGGGTCACTCGGCGGAAACGGTCAATTCCACGCGCCCCGTACGAAGCATATCGCCAGCACGCAGCGT
This sequence comes from Acidobacteriota bacterium, assembly GCA_005778315.1. GTDB lineage: Bacteria > Acidobacteriota > Vicinamibacteria > Vicinamibacterales > UBA8438 > UBA8438. The sequence continues at coordinate 15,504 of SXOW01000525.1, read as the reverse complement.
TGCGCGGTCAACTGACTGGTTGTTGACGAAGGTGCCGTTGGTGCTCGCAAGGTTCTCGACGATGAGCGCATCGTCGCGCACGAACAATCGGCAGTGAATCCTCGATACCAGGGCGGCGTCGAGTACGAAATCGGCTCGTGGCCCTCGGCCCATCGTGCGGATCCGGCCAGCCGTGACTCTGAACGTATATGGGCCGCCCTCGGCCCCCTCGACGGAACGTAAGATCCACATGGTCGCTAAGGAGCCATCTCAAGCCACCGCGTGAGCGCGTCGGTGAAGGAGTGGCTTACTGCCGGGTCGCCCGAGTCTACCTCGGCCAGGCGGTGATCGAGGCCGTCCAGGTCGCGTCTGTCCGTGGTGGCCTCCTCGTGGCGAGTCAGTGCGATTGTGGCCAGCTGGTCGGCGTGGTGCGGGCCGACCCGCTCGTCCCGTGAGCCGCGTATTATCAGCAGCCGTTGCCGCGTCCGCCGCAGGGTGTCGGCGACGTCGAATCCCAGAAAACTCCGAAACCACGGCGTGTCGGCCTGGCCGCGCATGGGGGCGGGCACCCCCGTCCAGGGGCCGTCGTTGAGAACCGCGTCGCGAATCTGTTGCTGCAGCGCGATATTCTCGGCGCGCACCGTGTCGGACGCCCCGATCTCATCGAGGGCGGCACGCTGTTGCTCCATGACCAGGTCAGCCCCAGTCCCGGCGGGCGTGGCGATCAGCACGAGGTTGTCGATCCGCCGCTCCTCGCGGGCGGCGATCATGGCGATCCACCCCCCATCGCCGTGTCCGATCACGGTCATGCGGTCCGTGTCCACATCATCTCGTTTGTCGAGGTCACGAATCAGGGCCCTGGCATCACCGGCATGCGTCTCCAGAGTTGCCGACTCGGTGCGTCCCCCGCTTTGCCCACTGCCGCGACGGTCGTAGCGGAGCGTCATGTAGCCGGCGTTGGCAAGGGCGTGCGCCACCTGCCCTAGCACCGGGGTATCGGCCACCGTGCCATCGCGGTCGGGGCTGGTCGAGCTTGGCACAAGCAGCACCGTCGGCCACCCAGCTTCAGGTCGCGGATGGTCGACCGGCGTGGTAATGGTGGCAGCCAGCGAAAAGCCTTCCGACCGTATTCGCGTCTCTTCGTCACCGGCGTGGGTGGCCTGTCGGACGCGGGCGGACACGGACGCGACGTCCTCGCGGACCACGTCGAGGCGGGCGCTTGGAATCGACACCCGCAGCAAACGTCCCGTGACGTCGGTCCAGACCGCCACGGGCAGCGATGCCCCGGCCTGTGCGAATGAAAGCGTGTGGACGTGGGCTTCGATCGCCGAGGACGGCGTTGAGATCTGGCTCGTCGACGTCGTCTCCAATCGCGCCACGGAGATGCCACTCGGCGGTACGAAAACAGGAAAGTCGTCGCCGGTGGCAGCCCCAGCAAGTCTCGCCGCCAGGGCCTCATAGGCCGCGAAGAAATACTCCGGCAACACCACCGCAGTCGCGGGCGTGGGCTGGTCGAGGCTTGTCTGGCGGCCAGCCTCTTCCACGACCGTCGAGGCGCCGGTGTCGCCGAACTTCGTCACCAGGCTGAAGGGGGAGTCATTGCGGACACCCTGGATGCTGAGGGACCGTGGTCGCCACTGTGCGTCATACTCGATCTCGAACAGCCGGTTTTGAAGGTTGATCGGGTGGGCGAGGTCCCCGCGTGAGCGTACGGTCCAGCCGTCGTCGCCGCGGACCAGTTCAAGTCGCTCGAACCCCACCGGGGTGGAGTCCACGAACACACGGAACGTCGTTGGCCCGGACGCGCCCGTGGTCGTTTGAGCGACCGCCGGTGGCCCCGACAGAAGCAGCGCCGCGAGGATACAATACGCCGAGGCGCGCACGGGCACGAGCATATCATCGCGGCTGCAACCGCCGCCCACGCCGTTTTTCATACGTCATGTCTGCGTCGTACGTTGCGGCCCGCCGCTCGTCAGTCTTCATCGATCTGTCCGGCCGTGGAAGGATTGCCGTGGGCGGGGTTGACCGCGCCTCGTATCTGCAGGGGCTGCAGACCAACGACGTCGAAGCGTTGTTGGCTGGGGAGGGGTGCTACGGGTTGTTCCTGACACCGCAAGGACGGGTGGAGTGCGACGCCTCCATTCTGTGTCTGGACAATGAACTGCTCCTTGACGTCCACCCGACAGTCACGGTGGCGCTCGCAGCGCGACTCGCTGAGTTCGTGTTCACCGAGGATGTGACCGTCGAAGATCGAACCTCCACATGGGTCGCATTCGGCGTCCACGGGCCGCACGCCGGCGACCTCGTGGCCACGGTGGCGAGACCCGGGTCAGGGAGCGAAGCCGGCCTGGCCACCGTGGCCGAGTTGGGGGCGCTGCCGGAATACCATCACCGGCTGGGCGAATTCGAGGGGGAGCCGGTGCTGGTCTCTCGCAGCCACGCGATCGGCGAGATGGGGTTTGTGCTCTACCTCCCCTCGGCGACCGGTCCCGCGTTGCGCAGGGCGCTGCTCGCAAAGGGCTCGGTCGAACTTGATACCACAACCCTCGATCTGCTCAGGATCGAATCGGGTCGACCCGCGTTTCCGGCTGACCTCGATTCGGAAACCATCCCGCTCGAGGCCGGTGTCGAAGACCGGGCCATCAGCATGACCAAGGGCTGTTATGTCGGTCAGGAGGTGATCGTCCGCATCCTTCACCGCGGCAAGGGTCGTGTCGCCCGTCGTCTGGTGGGGCTGCGATTCGACGCCGGCGTCCAGCCACCTCGGGCAGGAGCTGTGCTCACGGTGGGCGATGAAGTCGCGTCGGTCGGCGCCGTGACGAGCGCCGGTCTATCTCCCGCCATTGGGGGCGTGATTGCCCTCGGCTACGTGAAGCGGGACCTGGCTGACGTGGGGACCGTTCTCACGGCGCTGGACGGGGACCAGCGACATTCGGTCACCGTGTCCAAGACACCCTTCTTATAGGCCGTGAGCGTCCTTGCCGCACCATACGTGCCCGGACGCCAGGAGTGCCACCAGTTCCTGATCGGCAGGTGGAAACAGGAGCCCACCAAGTTCACTGCGCGGCACCCACCGCATCCGTTGGCCCATCATGGGAGTCGGCGCATCCCGGAGCGTGCAGCACCGGAAATGCAGGGCAACGACCCGGTCTGGGTACTCGAATCGAGTCGCCAGCACCTCACGCCCAACGTCGGGGACCACACCAAGCTCTTCCCGTATTTCCCGCTCAAGGCACTCGACATGGGTTTCTCCCGGCTCCATTTTCCCGCCAGGAAACTCCCAGTGTCCGCTCAGATGGGTGCCCGCCGCACGTTCCGTCAGCAGAATGAGGTCAGCCCGCTCGATGACCGCCGCCAGGACGACGAGGACCGGCTTGTCGTCACTCATGTTTCATGCGCGGTTGCGTTCGGCGTCCGCTTCGAACGGGTACGCCTCACAGATGGGACGCATCGGGCAGATGGGGCATTGCGGTCGACGCGAAACGCAGACCATCGCGCCAAGGTCCATCAGCGCCTGATTGAAGTCGAACACGTTCTGTCGTGGAAGGACCGCGGCTGAGAGAGACCACAGGTGCTTCTTGAGCGACGTCGTGGTCCGGTCACCTCGGCCGACAAACACGCGAAACAGGACCCTGGCAACGTTCGTGTCGACGATCGGCGCGCGTCGTCCGAACGCAAAGCTCTGGATGGCCCCCGCGGTGTAGGCGCCAATCCCCTTGAACGACCGGAGCGTCGTTTCGTCCGATGGGAGCTCTCCGTCATACCGCGTCATGACTTCGCGAGCGATCCAGTGCAGCCTCCGGGGCCGGACGTTGTAGCCGAGGGGGCGCCATGTCCGTGCGACGTCGGCCGGCCGCGCCGAGGCCAGCGTGCCGAGTGACGGGTACTTCCGAATCCATTCTTCGTACTTGGGCAGCACGCGGTCCACTTGCGTCTGCTGCAGCATCATTTCAGACACCAGAATGTGGTACGGGTCTCGTGTGTGCCGCCACGGCAGGTCACGCGCGTTCGTGCGATACCAGCCGAGCAGACGTCGGCGAAACCTCCGTCGCAGAGCGGTTTTCGGCAGAACGTGGCCAAGGGGAGACGAGGACCCCGGTCCGGTCGGCGGTGGCATGACCGGAGCACTATAATCGACCAGTGAGGATCTACACCCGAACGGGGGATGCTGGTGAGACCGGCCTGCTCGACGGACAGCGGGTGTCGAAGGCCGATCCGCGCGTTGACGCCTACGGTGACGTTGACGAGCTGAACGCCTGGTTGGGGGCGGTCGTGAGCGCGGGGATCGACCGAGATCTGGCCGAGATGCTCGTGGATATCCAACGCTGCCTGTTCTCGCTCGGCGCCTCATTGGCGGATCCGTCGACGCAGGCCAGCGGTCACGCAAAGGTGAGTGCGAGCGCGGCCGACGTCGAGCGGCTCGAGGGTTGGATTGACAGCATGGAAACCGAGCTCGCTCCGCTGAAGCGGTTTATCTTGCCAGGTGGACATCCGACCGCGGCGACCATACACATCGCGCGGACGGTCTGCCGCCGGGCGGAACGGCGGGTGACGGGGCTCGGTCTCGGCGCGGTCGATTCCGGCGCGATCGTCTACCTCAACCGGTTGTCCGATCTGCTGTTCGTGCTGGCGAGGGTCGTCAATGCCAGAGCAGGCGTGGCGGAGCAGGAATGGTAGCGGCCCAGGCTCGGTGTCTATCTGGCGTGCTCCAGAGCGGGAGCACCGTTGGATTCGGTGCGCTTGTCGCGATGTTCCATGTCCGACCTGACGGCGTCGAACACGCGGCGTGCCAGAGCTTGCGAGACGCGCTCCCGGACGCTCCCGCATTCGACGAGCGTGTCAGCGTCAGCGCGGATTAGCACGTCCCACCGGTCATGCGCGATCCCCTCCGGGCGGTCGGCAAATGAGCCCGAGTCGCCCGGGTCGTTCGTGGCAAGACGTTCTGCCGAATATGACGCGAGCGGCGTCCCGTTGATGAGCACACGAACCAGCCGTACACGGTCTTTCACAATCGCCGTGTTGCGCCAGTAGAACTGGACGTCGTCCGCCACGAACAGCTCCAGGCCGTCCCGCGTCGGAATCTCCGCCAACACGGAGCGGCCCGCGGCGGCAAGTTCGTCCCGCTCACGCTGGCGCTCGCGGCGATGAAACCGTAGTGTGGACGCCAGACCGAGCGCAAAGAAGAACAGCCCGAGCGCGATGAGACCGGCAATGAGGTCGCGCATGCGTGGGTATTAGGATACCGCGGCTCACAGTCGCGAGGATTCGCGACGACCGGGAGCCACGGTCGTCAGGGAGACAACATGCAGTCGGTGATCGTGCACTACCAGGAAATCGCTCTCAAGGGACGCAATCGGCCGTGGTTCGTCGAACGGCTTGTGAGCAATATCAGGTCGGCCACAGCTGACCTCGGTCTGCGACGGGTGCGGGCGCTCATGGGGCGCATCGAGGTGCAGTACGAATCAGGCGATACCTGGGGTGAGGTACGGGATCGGCTGGCTCGCCTGCCAGGTATCGCGAATTTCTCAAAGGCCGTCAGGTGCCCGTGCGACTTCGAAGTGATCGCCGAGACCGTGCTGGGAGAGCTGGCGGATCTGGAGGTGGAGAGTTTTCGCGTCACGGCCCAGCGCGCCGACAAGCGGTTCCCGCTGCGGTCGCCGGAGATCGAGCGTCAACTGGGCGGCCGGATCAAGGCAGCCCGTGGCTGGCGTGTGGACCTCGAGCGACCAGCGCTCACGGTTCGCGTTGAAACGCTGACGGACGAGGCCTACTGCTATCTCAGCAAGGAATCCGGCGCGGGCGGACTCCCGAGCGGTGTCAGTGGCCGGGTCGCCTGCCTGCTGTCGGGCGGGATCGATTCACCGGTGGCCGCCTACCGGATGGTGAGGCGCGGGTGTCGCGTCCGGCTCATCCACTTCCACAGCTACCCGATTCTTTCCCACACGTCCCAAGACAAGGTGGCGGAGATTGCCGAACGCTTGACGCGGTCTCAACTCGAGACGCGGCTCTATGTCGTGGCATTTGGCGACATCCAGCGCCAGGTCGTACTCGCCGTACCGCCTGCGTTGCGGGTCGTCGTGTATCGACGGTTGATGCTCCGTATCGCTGAGCGGATCGCTCGCGCCAGCGGGGCCATGGCGCTTGTGACCGGCGAGGCTGTCGGGCAGGTGGCGTCACAGACACTCGACAATATGGCCATCATCGATTCGGTTGTCTCGATGCCCGTACTTCGCCCCCTGGTCGGCATGGACAAGGACGAGATCGTCCGCGAGGCGCGTCAACTGGGGACCTATGAGATCTCGATCATCCCGGACGAGGACTGCTGCACCCTGTTCACACCGAAGCACCCGACCACCAAGGCCAAAGCCCGGGAGGTCGAAGCGGCCGAGCACGCGTTGGGGGTAGAGCCGCTGGTAGACGGGGCGGTGGCGGCAGCGATCCGGCAGGACCTCACTTTTCCCGCTTCGGTGGCGCCGTCCGCCCGGGACGAGTAATCCCCAGATGTGGGGTCCGCTACCGGCAATGCGCATGCAAGACACCGGCGTAGTAGTCCTGGAGTGCCTCGTGGGTGCTTTGGAATGCGAGGTCGCCCCACGGGATCTCCGCCTCGCTGAACGCCCTGATTTCAAGACTCTCTTCATCGTGCCGTAGGTCGCCGCCGGTTGCCGTGGCCGCGTACACGATGATGACCGGCGGCCGCCCGGAGTAGGAATAGATACTCACCAGGCCGTCGAGACGGATATCGATCCCCGCTTCTTCGCGCGCTTCGCGGTGCGCGGCCTCGCTCACGATTTCTCCCCGGTCGACGTATCCACCCGGGAACACCCAGCGGCCGTAGCCAGGTTCAATCGCGCGACGCACCAACACGATCCGCCGGTCCGCCAAAGCGATGATGGTGCCGACCGCCACCTTCGGGTCCAAATACAGTACGAACGCGCAGGTCGAGCAGACCAGGCGCTCGGGGTCCCCCGCTTTCAGTTGGCGGGATGCGAGCGTGTGGCCACACATCGGGCAGTACCGAAAGTGACGGCCCTTTTCTTGAAATTGCATCTCAGTCCGGTGTCCGCGCACCTCGCGCCGGCCGTGGCGGAAACCCCGCTGCGGGTGGCGGCGCGCGGGTCGATTGGCGCACGGTGCCAACGATGGTTCAAGGCACTAGCATACCCCCGCTGTGCACACGGCCAAGGGTAGACCGGAGGGGTCCGTCGGTGGCGAGAAACAGCTGTGTACATGGGTTCCTCACGTATAATTTCGACCCATGTCCATTCTGAAGGTCGCCCGTATGGGGCATCCGGTGCTGCGAGAGAGGGCTCGCCCGCTCGACGAGGCCGAGATCACGACGCCTCGTATCCAGCGGCTCATCGACGACATGTTCGAGACCATGCACGACAGCCAGGGGATCGGTCTGGCTGGCCCGCAAGTTCACGAGAGCATCAGACTGTTCGTGGCCGGCGTGGACGACGACGACGAGGCGATGTCCCCGGTCGTCATCATCAACCCGGAGGTCAGCCAAATCGGGACGGCAGTCGAAGAGGACTGGGAGGGGTGTCTCAGTATTCCTGATATTCGGGGTCGCGTGTCGCGAGCGGTGGACATCCGAATCCGAGCACTGGACCGCTACGGCAAACCTGTTGCGATGACAGCGAACGGCTTCCCGGCCCGGGTCATTCAGCACGAGACCGATCACCTGGACGGCGTGCTGTTTTTCGACAGGATGACGTCCTTCGAGAGCCTGAGCTTCCTGGAGGAGTATTCCCGCTTTCACACGAGGCACACCGAGTAGCGCCCCCCCCCCTTGCGGCCCGTCCGTCACGCTCCCTCAGCTCGGGCGCGCCTCTCGGCGTTCCTCCGAGCGCCTTTCAGCACCGAGCCGTTCCAGGGCCACTTCACTGTGGTCCGCAAACTTCATGGCCGCCGCGATGGCGTGATGGCCTGCCTCCTCGTGGATGAGGCGGTGCATGCGTTGGCAGACTCGACGATAGGCAGGGTGTCCCTGGGGCGCCGATCGCAGTTCGATGACATGCATCGCTTCGCGTGCATTCATGTGCATGCGGTATCGGATACGGTAGGCCATCGGGACTACGTACTGCGCCAGTGTGGATGATTCTGTGCGTAATGCCTGGTACAACTCGGCAGTTCGCTCCATGACGCGTCGCCAATCTTCCCCGGCTCCGATCTCGTCGATCGCCGCCGGTTGAGTGTAGCCGTGCTCTGCTGTCAGCTCCTGCCAGTCGATCGTCAACAGGCGGTGACGCTGCAGGTCGCGGAATGCGCCATAGTCCGACAGCATCTCGAACGAGTACGTCGTTCGCTCGAACGCGCGGCCAGGCCGATGACGTCGGTTTGCCCGCTCGCCAACGTAGGCGCGCAGCACGGTGGCTCGGTCGTCCGGACCCATCCGTCGAGCAACCTCCAACAGCTGACGTTCAGGTAGGCGGGAGGACTCGTACAACGCGGCCGCGACCACCTTCACCTCGCCTTCCGGGTCGAAGTCGGTGAGCGCGACTTCCGGACTCGCGGTGGTGTCGAGGTGCCCAAGCAGGCGGTCGGCAGCGACGCGGGTGTGGTTCCGCGTCTCGCTCAGATACCGGCTCCATCGAACCCCGCGGTCCTCTCGGTCCACTCGCGTGAGAAACGCCGGAATGATGCACCGGAGCTGGGGGAGCATCAGGTCCGCGCAGTCGCGCGCCTCGGCGAGGGGGTGTGCACGCAGGCGAAGCAGCAGCTGCTCGAACGCTTGCCCGGTGCCGAAGATCCCGACGTTCGAGCGGGTGGCGGCTGGCAGAAGGCCTCGGAGCGTGTCCAGCGCTTTGGCCCTGATCGCGGCGCGATACACGCCATCCGAATCGCTCGCCGCCTTGGGGTGCTGCGCCCGGTAGTACGCCTGCGCCGGTTCGATCCAGCGGCTGTAGGTGTCGAAGGCGTCGTCGAGAGTCCAGCGGTAGGTGGCGTGCAGTGGGCTGTCTTGTAACTCGTGTGGGGTCAAGTACTTCCACTGTCCGTCGGGTCTGTCGGTGTACGGGACATACCGCGTCGATTGCTCCAGATAGGCCATCAGGCGTCCACGTTCCAGGATCTTCGTCAAGACATTGGAGACCCCCTCGCAGGCGATGTGGGCACCACCGAGTTGCGCGACCGAATCGTCGCCGTACTCGTCGAACATGCGCCCGTAGAGCCGATCAGCCCGGCCCGTATCGACCTCGACCTGGTTCGTGTCGATGCTCCCAGCGGCTAGAAATTCGTCGAGAAACAAGCGGCGCATCGACTTCGCCGAGCGCGAGTATCTGGCGAACAACGCGCCTTTGACCACCTCGGGGAGGTTGCGAAGCGCGAAGACGGGTCGGTCGACGTTGGTGAAGTAGGGCGTCAGCGCACGACGCTCATCGGCTGAGAACGACTCTTCCGGGAAATCAGGCACGCGTATAATTGTCATCGTTTTCGCCGCTTCGTTAAAGACACCCCCCGCTTGGCTTCCTGTGGATATCACACTCGTTACCGGCGACAATCCTGGGCCGTATACCGGTGCCGGCAACAACACCTATCTGATCCCAGGCGATACGCCGACATTGATCGACGCTGCTACCGGCAAGGCGTCCCACCTCGCCGGGCTGGCGCGGGCACTCGGGTCGGCCGCGCTTGCACAGGTGTTGGTTACCCATGCTCACCCTGATCATGCGGATGGTTGTGACCCGATCGCCGCGCGATGGCCGGAGGCGGTCTTCCGCAAGATGCCGTGGCCAGACCGTGACCGTCGGCAGGCCCTGATCTGCCAGCCCTTGGCCGATGGCGACATGGTCGCGGCGGGAAACGGGGCGCTGCGTGCGGTGCATACTCCAGGTCACGCACCGGATCATCTGTGTTTCTACGAGGAGACGGGTGGGACGTTGTTTTCAGCCGATCTGGTGGTGCTCGGTAGTTCCGTGGTCATCCCCAGTTCCGGGGGGGGCAACCTGGCCGACTACCTCACGTCGCTCCAGAAGATTCGAGATCTGGACCCGCTGCGGATGCTGCCGGCGCACGGGCCCGCGATCGAGGCGCCACGAGAGGTGATCGATGGCTACCTCGAACACCGACGCCGGCGGGAGGACCAGATCATCGACGCGATGCGCAGCGGTGCGCGACGTCCCGACGCGATCGTGGCACGGTTGTATCAGAACCTCAGAGCGGAACTGCAGCTGCTCGCCCGCGAAAGCGTACTGGCGCATCTCGTGAAGCTCCAGGGCGAAAAACGGGCGTGTCAGCGTGGGGATGACTGGGAGCTTGTCTAACGGCGCCTGCCATTGCGACCAGCGACAATGACGAAAAACGTCGCCGGACCCCTCGAACGCTGGTTTCACCTGTCCGAGCATGGGACGACGCCGCGGACGGAGGTTCTCGCTGGCGTAACAACCTTCCTCACGCTCGCCTACATCCTGTTCGTGCAGCCGGCGCTCATGAGTTCGATTGGTCTCGATCTCGGGGCCGTTTTCGTCGCCACGTGTCTTGCCTCGGCGGTGGCCACACTGCTCATGGCGGCGCTCGCGAACTACCCCATTGCCGTCGCGCCGGCCATGGGCCACAACGTCTATTTCGCGTTTACGGTGGTCGTCGCGATGGAGGTGCCATGGCAAGTTGCGCTGGGCGCCGTGGCCATCGCCGGTCTGCTCTTTATCCTCACGGCCGGCTTCGGACTCAGAGAGCGACTCATCGTTGCCATTCCCAACTCACTGAAGCACGCGATGGCGACCGGCATCGGTCTCCTCATCACCACCATCGGGCTGCAGTGGTCAGGTGTCATCGTTGCGTCCCCGGGCACGCTGGTGGCCCTCGGTGATCTGCGCGCGACCCCTGTCCTGATCGCGCTACTGGGGTTGGTGGTGACATCGGTCCTGTGGGCGCGTGGTGTGAGGGGCGCGATTCTGGTCGGCATCGGGGTCGCCACCGCGGCGGCATGGGCGAGCGGGCTCACGCATTTTCAGGGTGTCGCCTCGCTCCCTCCCTCGATCCTGCCGACCCTGGGCCAGCTTGATCTGTCTGGCGCGCTTCGTCTGGAGTTCGCCTCTGTCATCTTCGTGTTCTTCTTCCTGGCGTTGTTCGACTCGGTCGGCACCCTCGTCGCGGTCGGCGAGCAAGCGGGACTGATGCGCGACGGCATGTTGCCGAAAGCACGGGGCGCCTTGCTCGCGGACGCGGTGGGCACCGTGGTCGGCGCTACGCTTGGGACCTCCACCGTGACCGCGTACGTCGAGAGCGCGACGGGCGTATCGGCAGGGGGGCGCACCGGTTTGACCGCCGTCGTCGTCGCCGGGCTGTTTCTCTTGTCCCTGTTCTTTTCCCCGCTCGTGAGCATGATCGGCGGCGGCTACGACGCCGGGGGCGGGGTCACCTTCTACCCGGCCGTCGCTTCCGCGCTGATCTTGGTGGGAGCCATGATGGCGAAGGGGGTACGACAGATCGAGTGGGATGATCCCACCGAAGCGCTGCCAGCCTTCCTGACCCTGACGATCATGCCGCTGGCCGTCAGCATCACGGACGGGATCGCGTTCGGGTTCATGTCCTACGCGCTGTTGAAAGTGGTGACCGGCCGGTCCGGTGAGGCACACGCGCTCGTCTATGTTTTTGCGGTGCTTTTCTTCCTCAGATACGCCTTGCTCTAGCAGGCGGCGCCCCGTCTGCGTTCCATGCGATGCCGCCCACCCTGTGCGAGAATGGCCGCAGCCGGCCGAGCAGAAACGGCCTCGCGGCGTGACACGACATGACCATCGATAAGGGCTACGAGAATCCCCACCTCCTGATCTCGGCCGCGGAGCTGGCCGACAGCATCGGTACCGCGAGTGCGCCGGTACTGCTCGACCTCAGACCGTCGGAGCAGTTCGCGGCCGGTCATATCCCGGGCGCCGTGCATCTGGATCTATACGGGCTCAGCTTGATCGACACCAACCCGGCGCCGTTGGCGGCGTTTTCATGGATGATCGGTCATCTGCTGGCGTCGCGGGGCGTCGAGCCGACCCGCCCCGTCGTGGTCTACGATGAGCAGTCCGGGATTCGTGCGGCGCGCGCGTTCTGGTTTCTCGAGTATTTTGGTCACCCGCAGGCTCGCGTGCTGGACGGCGGGTTCGGCGCCTGGCAGCGCGCCGGGCATGCCTCAAGCCTGGATTGCGCGCCGCCGCAGGCCAGCCGCTGGACCGTCGGCGCCGATCCGGAGCGACTTGCGACATGGCGTGACCTGCGGGACCGGCTGGGGACACCGGGTGTCGCCGTGCTCGACACGCGGAGCGAAGGGGAATACCTCGGCTCTTCGGTGCGGGCGAAGCGAGGCGGGGCGGTGCCGGGAGCGGTGCACATTGAATGGACCCGCAATTTGGACGACACAGGGGTGTTCAAGTCGGCGGAGCAGCTCACAGAGATGTACCGTGCGGCGGGCGTCACCCGGGACAAAGAAGTCGTCACCTACTGTCAGGGCGGTTACCGCGCAGCGCACAGCTATCTGGCTCTCAGGCTCATCGGCTATCCCAGACTCCGGAACTACATTGGTTCCTGGAAAGAGTGGGGCGACCGGGAGGATCTGCCGGTCGAGTCTCCTCGTGCCGCCGAATAGATCTCGGACACGAATGGCCACACGCGGGTCGACGATGGCGCGGCGCCTGGGGTCTCCGCGGTCGGTGCGCGCACTGGCCGCCTCTCTGGTGTGCTGTCTGTCGTGCGCGCCCGATCCGGCCCAGCTGCGGGCCGAGCGCACCATCGAGGCCGAGTATGACCTGGAGACCGGTCGACTCCAGCTGATTACCTTTGATTCGGATGACAACGGGGTCATCGATACGTGGAGCTACATGGATGGGAATATCCCCCTGCGGACCGAGATCGACCAGGACGAGGATGGAACCGTCGACCGCTGGGAGTACTACCGAGAGAATCGGACGCTCGAGAAGGTGGGGTTCTCGCGAGGCGGTGGCGGTGTGGTCGACGCCTGGGCCTTCGAAGGCGACGATGGCGAGGTCGCACGGATCGAAGTGTCTACTCTCGCCAATGGCACGGTGGACCGGTGGGAGCACTACGAAGCCGGGGCGCTGGTACGGGTGGAGGAAGACCTGGATTTCGACGGCGGGGCGGACAAGTGGGAAACGCGCGAGGCGGGACGCGTTGCGACGGTGGCGTTCGACCAGAATGGGGACGGTCGTCCAGAGCGCCGGCTGGTGTATGACGCAGGCGTCCTCGTGGCGATCGAGAGTGAGCCAGATGAGCAGGGCGTGTATCGGAATCGGGTGGACGTTACTCGATAGTCGGCAGGACCACGCACCGTGACTGGGCTGCGCGTCGCCTTCGACCCTGATGGAACGGTGCGGGCGTCAGTGTGGCAGCGGTGGATCGCCGGATCGGCTGGCGCTGCGTCCGTCAGTTCAGGCTTGCGACCCGGCGACGAAGCGCCTTGACGTGTTTCCAGATCTCTGCGCGGTCGTCCTCCTCGGACGCGGCCCCCTCCCCCCGCGAGGCAAACCTGAGATAGGCCTCGAGGCTTCGCAGCGCAGTGGTGAAATCGCTGAGGTGATAGGCCAGGAGGCCGCGATCGCGCAGTTCGGCCAACGCCGATGGCTCGATGGCGAGGAGCAATTCGGTCAAGGCGAGACCCGTCTGGAACGAACGCATGCCCACGTAGATGCGCTTCAGATTCGAGAGCATACGGACCAAGATCTGCAGTTTTGTCGCCGGCGCCAGCATCCCGGGTTCGAACGAGACGGCCTGACCAGCGTGCTGTCTCAGCAGAGTCCGGCAATCCGTCTCTGACATGACCGCGCCCCGATTGAACGGGTCGACGAACACCGCCCCGCCATGGTCCTCTTCCGGTCCGAACGGGAACCGCAGGAGGAAGTGTGCCGGGAAGTTGACCCCGTCGACTCGGACGCCGGCCCGCCGCGCGACCTCGATGTAGACCACCGCCAGCGTGATCGGAATCCCGGTACGACGTTCCAGTACCTGGTTCAGGAAGCTGTTTCTCGGGTCCTCGTAGTGCGTCGTGTTTCCGGTGAAGCCCTGATGAGTAAAGAGATAGTGATTCAGAGCGTCGATGGGCCCAGCCCGTGCAAACAGCTGCGAGGCAGCGGCCGTCCCCATGTCGCTCAGAACATTCAGGTAGGTAGCGAGGTCCAAGCGCGGATAGCCAACCTGGGCAATGAGCAGGGCCGGGGTCGCCAGATCGGGGTCCGGACTTGTCGCGGCCTCCCTGAATCTGTCCACCAGGCGGGTCGCGAGCAGGTTGGCGGTGCTCATGAGCGCTGGCACACAATCCGAGCCGCGTCGATGTCGAGGCAGTCTATGGACGGCAGGACGGTGTCGGCGCCATGCAGCATGTCGGCCGGGTAGGTGTGCGCGATCCCGATACAGCGAAGTCCCGCGGCGCGAGCGGACTCGATGCCCCAGTTGGAGTCCTCGATTGCCACGAAGCATCCGTTCGGGTCGAGGCCGGCCGCGCTGGTCGACCCGCGCAAGAGATCAACCGCCTTCGCATACGGGTCTGGAGCTGGTTTCGAGCGCGGGGTGTCGCCCGAGGCCACGATGTCCGCAAAGTAGTGGCGCAGATCCGCAGCCGAGAGCAGCATCTCGATTTCACTCCGGAGCGCGCCAGACGCGATTGCGATCGGCACCTCGTCCGCGATGCGGCGGACCGCGTCGGCGGCGCCCGGAAACAACGCCCCGCCCTGATGCGCGAGCGCCTCGAAGTACTCCCCCTTCATGGCGATCAGCTCAGCCAGCGCGGCCTCGGTTAACGCCCAGCCCCCGTCGTCGGCGAGGGCGCGGAACACGCCCGCGTCATCGAATCCCAGGTATCGCTCGTAGTACTCCGCGGATTCAAGTGTGATGCGCCGTGGTGCGAGCGCCTGCTGGAAGGCGCGCAGATGGAGCGGTTCGCTGTCAGCGAGCACGCCGTCGAAATCGAAGATGACGCCTGACAGGGCCACGAGCGGTTAGGGCTGGCTCGACGTCGCCGCCGTGACACTGTCCGTCAGTGACGGCGAGTCGTACGACGTCAAGAACCCTGGCGCAAGCTGCTCCCCGGCCGGGATGGGAACCGGAAGCCAGTTTTCCCGAGGCGGCACCGGGCATTCCCAGGACTCGTCGTAGTAGCAGTTCGGGTTGAAGGCGCGGTTGAAGTCCAGCTCGTAGTGACCCGTGGCGGTGCGGGGGAGTTCGATGTATCGCCCACCGCCGTAGGTCTCGGTGTCGTTGGTGTCATCCTTGAACATGATGAACAACGCCTCGACGGAGCGTACCGGAGCTTCCGCGAGCGCAGCCAGCTGCATTGGTTGGCCGTTCAGGGCGAACTTGAGCACCCCGACTCGTTGCATCGGAAAAATCTCGCCGGTCGAGTACGGTATCTCGAAGATCTCCTCTTCGGGTGACACCTCGAGTGCGGCCGGGACGCGGTAGGTCGGGTCCGGAGGGTAGTAGTTGATCGGGAGCAGCGCGCCCCGGCGTTCGACTGGGATCGGTGAGTCTCCGGCCTCGCGGAAGAACTGGTCCTTCAGCGCCCGGTCTTCGAGCAACTGGTCC
>SXOW01000524.1 GCA_005778315.1 Acidobacteriota bacterium | reverse complement strand
CGGGCATTGCCGCGGTCCGGGACGTGGTGGAGACCTCGGCTCGTCTCGATCTAGAGGTCCTGACGCTGTATGCGTTTTCGGTCGAGAACTGGAAGCGCCCGCCCGCTGAGGTCTCCGTCCTGATGGGATTGCTCAAGCGCTATTTGCGTCTTGAGCTCGAGACGCTTCTGGCCAATGACATCCGATTTAGGGTCATTGGCGCTCAGGCGGAGCTGCCAGACGACGTGCGCCGCGAGCTCGACATTGGACAGGAGCGAACCAGTGGCAACGGCGGCATGTTGTTCAACATTGCCCTGAACTATGGCGGCCGGGCCGAGATTGTCGAAGCGGCGCGTCGGCTGATCGAGGCGGGTGTCGCTCCGTCCGAGGTCACCGAGGACACCTTCGGGCAACGGCTCTACACGGCGGGGCAGCCCGCTCCGGATCTCCTCATCAGAACCAGCGGAGAAATGCGGGTCAGCAATTTCCTGTTGTGGCAGATCGCGTACGCGGAAATCTGGGTCACGGAGACGCTGTGGCCCGATTTTCGCGCGCGACATCTGCTCGAGGCGATCCTCGCGTACCAGAAGCGCGAACGTCGCTATGGCGGGATTCCCCAACCGGCCGTTGTCGGACACTGATTGTCCGGCATGACCCGAGTCCTCAGCGCGCTGGTCCTGCTCCCCGTAGTCTTCGGGACCATCTGGTTGCTGCCACCGCTGGTGACTCTCGGGTTGGCCGAGGTCGTGCTGTTGGTCGCGTGTCTTGAATACGCCACGCTCGCCACGGCCTTCGGCGCCCGCGTGCCGATGGCGCTGGTCGGGGTCGGAGCGGCCGCAGTGGTCGCTGGTGTCGCCTACGATGTCACCGGCCTAGTCGTGATGGCGGCCCTGCTGGTCGTCAGTCTCGCGAGCTTGGCCAGCGCACGTCGGGATCGCCACGCGCTCCTCGACGTCGCCTCTTCGCTGTTCCCGCTGGTGTACCTGGGGGTGCCGTTGGGGGCCATCGTTGGCGTGCGGTTCGACCTGGGACGGGAGGCGCTCGTGCTGCTTCTGGCGATCGTCATGCTCAGTGATACCGCGCAGTACTATGGCGGCCGGGCCTTCGGTCGCACACCATTGGCGCCGCTGGTGAGTCCCAAGAAGACCGTGGAGGGCGCTGTCTGTGGCGTGATCGCCGGCATCGTGATTGCGGTGGCGCTGGCGGGTCCCGTGCTCGGCGAAACCTCGATCACGCGGCGCGTTCTGCTTGGGGGTCTGGTCGTCGGGCTGGGTATCGCCGGAGATCTCTTCGAGTCCCAATTGAAACGAGGCGCCGGACTCAAGGATGCGTCCAGTCTGATTCCCGGACACGGCGGGATGCTGGATCGGATCGACAGTCTGTTGTTCGCCGCCCCCGGGTTCTACGTCTTCGTACAGCTCGCCGGGATGACCGAATAGCTCCGCCCGGCGACCGCGTGCCGTGCATCGGCGAGACATTGTGAAACGCATCGCTATTCTCGGGTCGACCGGTTCAATCGGGGGCAGCGCGCTCTCCGTTGCGGCGGCTCACCCTGACCAGATCAAGGTGGTGGGTCTGGCCGCGGGGCACAACGTCGACCGGCTGGTCGCGCAGGCTGAACGGTACCGGCCCACGGCTATCGCCATGGCGACCGAAGATGGCGTCGCGGCGGTCCGGTCTCGATTGTCTGCGGCCGCGGCCGATTCGGTGGCCCTGGTCGGGGCCGGTGCCGACGGTCTACGGGCGGTGGCCACGCATCCCGATGTCGATCTCGTGCTCTGCGCGACTAGCGGGACGACCGCCTTGGATGCGGTGTTCGCCGCCATTGAAGCGGGCAAGACGATCGCGCTGGCCAACAAGGAAGTGCTCGTCATGGCCGGCGGTCTGGTGATGGAGGCGGCGCGCCGCCGCGGCGTCGCGGTACTGCCCGTCGATAGCGAGCACAACGCCATCCACCAGTGTCTCCATGGTCGGCCATCGCGCGACGTCAGGCGATTGATTCTGACGGCATCAGGCGGACCGTTTCGCCAGTGGTCGGCTGATCGCTTGCCTGCGGTGACACCGGCCGACGCTTTGGCGCATCCGACCTGGCGCATGGGTCGCAAGATCACGGTCGATTCCGCCACCCTCATGAACAAGGGGCTGGAGGTGATTGAGGCGAGCTGGTTGTTCGATATGCCGGCTGATCGCATCGACGTGGTGGTGCACCCGCAGTCGGTCGTCCACTCGCTGGTGGAGCTGCTCGACGGGTCTCAGATTGCGCAACTCGGTCCCACCGATATGCGACTGCCGATCCAGTATGCGTTCTCCTATCCCGACCGATGGGAGACCGCGCTGCCGCCGCTCGACCTAGCCGCCTGCGGACCCCTGGAGTTTGGCCGAGCCGACACCACACGGTTTCCCTGCCTCGCCTTGGCGTATCGGGCGCTTCGCGGGAGCCCGGCATTACCGGTCGCGCTGAATGCCGCGAACGAGGTTGCGGTTGAAGCCTTCCTCGATCAGGCGATCCGGTTCACCGAGATCCCCGCGATCATCGCGGCCGCGTTGGACGACGTGGAGACGCGGCACGTGGCCTCGCCGACGACGCTCGACGAAGTGCGGGCGGTCGACACGGCCGCCCGCGAGTTGTCCCGGGGTCTCGTCAGAGAGGTACAATCGAAGCCATGACGAGCCTCCTCGCGTTTCTGTTCGTGCTCGGAGTACTGGTGTTCGTGCACGAACTGGGGCACTTCCTGGTGGCGCGGTATCACGGCGTCCGCTGCCTGACGTTCTCCCTCGGGTTTGGCCCGAAGCTCATCCAGACCAAGCGCGGCGACACCGTGTACTGTGTGAGCGCCATCCCGCTAGGTGGCTACGTCAAGATGGCGGGCGAGAATGCGGAGGACGAGCGCGAGGGTAAGGACGACGAGTTCCTGTCAAAGACCAAGTGGCAACGGTTCCAGATTCTGCTCGCCGGACCGGCCATGAACTTCGTCCTCGCGATCGTGGTGATGACCGTCGTCCTCTACCAGGGGGCGCAGGTGCCGGTCTATCAGGACGAGCCTCCGGTGATTGGCTCGGTCGCCGCCGATTCGGCGGCGGCGGCGGCGGGCGTGCGTCCAGGCGACCGCATCTTGACCGTCGCTGGCCGCGAAGTGGACACCTGGGAAGAACTGTTCTACGCCGTGCTCCTGCGCGCCGGCCGCGAGACGGACATCGTGGT
>SXOW01000523.1 GCA_005778315.1 Acidobacteriota bacterium | reverse complement strand
TACAAGTCGACAACAGCTGCGCGCTGTTCGCGTCCCTCCCGGAGACCGTGCGGGTGTGGGCCAGCCACGGCGACCTCGTCGCCAGCCCTCCACCCGGGTTCCGGGCCGTCGCGACGAGTGAGAACGCTCCGGTGGCCGCGATGGAGCACGCCGAGCGGGGCTGCTATGCGCTGCTGTTTCACCCGGAGGTGGCCCACACCGAGCGCGGCGTCGACATTCTGGAACAGTTCGCCACGACAATCTGCGGCGGTAGCGGTGACTGGACGATGACCTCGTTTCTGGACGAGGCCACGGCACGGATCAGGACGCAAGTGGGCAATGGCCGAGTCGTCTGTGGACTCAGCGGCGGGGTGGACTCGACGGTCACAGCCATGTTGATCCAACGGGCTATTGGCGATCGCCTGACCTGCATCTTTGTCGACAACGGGTTATTGCGTTTGAACGAAGCGAAGCAAATCACAGGTCGGTATGCCGAACAGCTCTCCCTCAACGTGGTCAGCGAGAATGCGTCCGATCGTTTTCTCAGCGCGTTGGCCGGGGTAACGGACCCGGAACGCAAGCGCAAAATCATCGGGGGTCTCTTCATCGACGTCTTCGAGGAAGTGTCGGCGCGGCTTGGACACTTCGACTTTCTGGCTCAGGGCACGCTATATCCTGATGTCATCGAGAGCGTCTCGGTCGTCGGCCCCTCCGTGCCGATCAAAAGCCATCACAATGTCGGCGGTCTGCCAGATCGGCTCCGCTTCGAACTGGTGGAGCCGCTCCGGGCGCTGTTCAAGGACGAGGTCCGGCGCCTAGGCGAGGAACTCGGTCTCGACGAGCTCTTTGTCTGGCGCCAGCCGTTTCCAGGCCCCGGCCTTGCGGTGCGGATCCTCGGCGAGGTCACGGAGTCACGTCTCTCGATTCTACGAGCCGCCGATGCCATTGTCGCGGAAGAGGTACGCCGTTTCGGCTGGTATCGCCGGTTGTGGCAGTCGTTCGCCATCCTCTTGCCCATCCGAACCGTCGGAGTGATGGGTGACGAACGCACGTACGAGCACGTCATCGCCATTCGCGCCGTGGACAGCCGAGACGGCATGACGGCAGACTGGGCGCGGCTCCCGAACGACCTGCTCGCGGTCATGTCATCCCGCATCGTCAACGAGGTCCGTGGCGTGAATCGTGTCGTTTACGACATCAGCAGCAAGCCTCCATCGACGATCGAGTGGGAGTAACCCGCCCCGACCGGGGCGCACGGCTAAGTCATGCCTTCCGCTGAGTTTGTCCATCTCCATCTGCACACCGAATACTCGTTGCTCGACGGCGCCTGTCGCATTGGCGAACTCCTGGATCACGCGCAGCAGTCCGGCGTGCCGGCCCTGGCCGTCACCGAGCACGGCAACCTCTTCTCCAGCGTCGTCTTTCACGACGAAGCACGAAAGCGTGGTGTCAAGCCGATTCTCGGGTGCGAGGTCTACGTCGCGAACGGAAGCCGACACGCGCGCAGCGGCACGCCCGGAGACACCAACAACCATCTCGTCCTGCTCTCGGAAAACCTGACGGGCTATCACAACCTCATCAAACTCGTCTCAGCCGGCTACACCGAGGGGTTCTACTACAAGCCCAGAATCGACAAGGAACTGCTGGCCGAGCACGCTGAGGGGCTCATCGGCCTCAGCAGTTGCCTCAAGGGCGAGGTGGCCACCGGTCTGCGGAGGGAGCAGCCGCGCAAGGCGTTGGAGGCCGCCGGTTCCTTTCGAGACATCCTCGGCCCAGACAATTTCTTCCTTGAGATGCAATATCAGGGCATCGCGGAACAGCGTATCGTCAACACCGGCCTCCAACCCCTGGCGCGTGATCTTGGGCTGCCCCTCGTCTGCACCAA
The DNA here is from genome assembly GCA_005778315.1 of Acidobacteriota bacterium. Classification (GTDB taxonomy): domain Bacteria; phylum Acidobacteriota; class Vicinamibacteria; order Vicinamibacterales; family UBA8438; genus UBA8438. Next base: position 4,943 of record SXOW01000523.1, on the reverse strand, counting down.
CGACGTCCATTACCTGAAACTGGGTGACCACCGGCCCCACGACGTCCTGCTGTGCATTGGCACCGGGAGGACCGTGCAGGACGAGAAACGCCTGCGATACCACGGGGACCAGTTCTATCTCAAGACGCCCGAGGAAATGCGGGCCGTGTTTGGTGACTGGCCGCAGGCCATGGCCAATACCGTGGCCATCGCTGAGCGGTGCGATGTCGACCTCTCGAACCCAGGCAGCCACCTCCCGAATTTCGAAGTCCCCGAGCCGTTCACGCTCGATGGCTATTTCGAGCACGTGACGCGCGAGGGCTTCGCGGAACGCCTGGTCCGCTGGCGGGCGCTGGCGGCGGAAGGACGCCTCAAGCATCCGATCGAAGCGTACGAGAGGCGTTTGTCGGACGAGATCGACATCATCGTGAAGATGCGGTACCCCGGCTATTTTCTGATTGTCTGGGACTTCATCCGCTACGCGCGTGAGCAGGGGATTCCGGTGGGCCCCGGGCGTGGTTCCGCCGCCGGGAGCCTGGTGGCGTATTGCCAGAAGATCACCGACGTCGACCCGATGCAGTTTGACCTGATCTTCGAGCGGTTCCTGAACCCGGAACGGGTGTCGTTGCCGGACATCGACATCGATTTCTGCGAGCGCCGACGTGGCGAGGTGATCGACTACGTCACCCACAAATACGGTCGGGACAATGTCGCGCAGATCATCACCTTCGGCACCATGAAGGCGCGCGCGGTCATCCGCGACGTGGGTCGAACGATGGGCATGTCCTACGCAGACGTCGACAAAGTCGCGAAACAGGTGCCACCGGCCCTCGACATGACGCTCGAGAAGGCCCTGGCTGAAAACCCTGCGTTGAGGGCGCTGGAGCAGCAGGACCCACAGGTGAGCGAATTACTCGAAGTGGCGAAACGACTGGAGGGCATTACACGACATGCGTCGGTCCACGCCGCGGGGGTCGTGATTGCCCCCGCTCCGGTCACCGACTTTGCCCCGGTCTACAAGAGCCAGAAGGACGAGATCACGACACAGTGGCCCATGAAGGAAGTGGAGCGCATGGGGCTCCTGAAGATGGACTTCCTCGGGCTCAGCACGTTGACCCTGCTTGACGATGCCGTGAAGCACATCGCGGAGACGACCGGCGAGCAGGTGGCGCTCGATGCGCTGCCAATGAATGACGCGAAGACGTTCCAGCTCTTTAGCGAGGGTCAGACGCTCGGCATCTTCCAGTTTGAAAGTTCCGGCATGCGGGACACGCTCCGCAAAGCCAAGCCCGACCGCTTCGAGGACCTGATCTCGCTGAACGCGCTCTATCGTCCCGGCCCCCTGCGCGGGGGCGTTGTCGACGACTACATCGCTCGACGTCACGGGAAGGTCGAGATCGAATACGAGTTACCGTCGCTCGAGCCCATTCTGCAGGACAGCTACGGGGTCATCGCGTTTCAGGAGCAGGTCATGCGCATCGCCAGTGACCTGGCCGGGTTCACGATGGGCGACGCTGACCTGCTGCGCAAGGCGATGGGCAAGAAGAGTGAAGCGGTCATGACGGCGCAGCGGCAGAAGTTCGTGGAAGGCGCCGTCGCCCGGAACGTGACCAAGGCGCAGGCCACGAAGATCTTCGACCTGATGGCCTTCTTCGCGGGATACGGGTTCAACAAGTCGCACTCGACGGCGTATGCACTGCTGGCGTACCAGACGGCCTATCTCAAAGCGAACTACCCGCGACACTTCATGGCAGCGCTGCTCACCATCGAGTCCCAGAACACGGACAAACTCGCGCTCTACCTGGGCGAATGCCGGGACATGGGGGTCCCCATTCTGGCCCCGGACGTCAATGAGAGCGGCATCGCGTTCAAGGTCACCCCGGACGGCGTCCGTTTCGGGCTTGCAGCGGTGAAGAATGTCGGGGAAGGCGCGATTCTCTCCATCTTGAAGTACCGGGCTGCGCGGGGGCGTATTGATTCTCTGTTTGCGTTGTGCGAGAACGTCGATCTCCGCCTGGTCAACAAGCGGGTGCTGGAGAGTCTCGTGAAGGCCGGGGCATTCGACTCGACGGTCTCAGACCGCGGACGCCGCACGCACGTGCGCCGGGCCCAACTGATCGCGCTCGTGGACCGGGGTCTGGAACATGGCGGCCGACTGCAACGCGACCGCGACCGCGGGCAGACACAGCTGTTCGAGGCGCTGAAGGCTGACGCCGGCCAGGCCATGACGCTACCCGACGTCACCCCCTGGACCGTCGCGGAACAGCTCGCGGGCGAGAAAGAGGCGCTTGGACTCTATTTGAGCGGGCATCCGATCGACGGCTACCGTGACCAGCTCCAGGCGGCCGGGGCGGTGCCGATTGCCGAGTTGACCCCGGGCGAGGGCCAGGCGTTGGTCGGGGGCATCATCAGCGGTTATCGTCCGCTGAAGACCAAACGCGGCGCGCCGATGGCGGTCCTCACCCTGGAGGATCGCGGCGGCAGCCTGGAGGTGGTCGTCTTTCCAAAGACCTACGAGCGCTGCGCGACGGTGCTCGCGGCGGACCGCCTGGTCTTGGTCGGGGGCCAACTGGACAAGGACGAGGAAACGGTCCGCATTATGGCTGACGAGATTCGCCCGATTGAATGCCTCGACACCTCGGTCGGCAGAACCCTGTCCATCCACCTCACGTCGCCGCGGCACGATCGCCGCACGCTGGAGGCGCTGGCGGCTCTCTTCACCACACATCGGGGCCCCGGGCCGGTGCGCGTCCAACTCGACCTGACAGAGCGCACGCCGGCGCTCCGAGTGTGTGCGCGGCTGACCGAGGCCAGAGTGCGGGCCTCCGAACATCTCGTGCTGGCGGTCGAGAAAATTTGCGGCGAAGGGACGGTCTCCTGGTTGTGAGTGGCGCTGTCAACGGGGAGTGACGCGTGGCGACGTCCGCTGAATCCCTCGACATCGATGAACCGATTGAGGTGTTGCTCAGGCAGGCGGAGGCGTTGCGGCTGATGCCGCGGACCGATGCCACACAGCAGGAACTGGAGCGGCTGGGCGCCCGCGTCGCGCGGCTCAGGCAAGAGATATATAGCGCTCTCACCCCCTGGCAACGCGTGCTCGTGGCCCGACATCCACAGCGCCCGCGGACGCGCGACCACCTCTCGCACTTGTTCACGGACTTTACGGAACTGCATGGCGACAGGCACTTTGCCGACGACCCCGGCATCGTCGCCGGTTTTGCTCGGTTTGACGGGAACGCCGTCATGGTCGTCGGACACCAGCGGTCTCTGCCGCCGGACCTGGTCGACGCGCGACCTGAGGGCTATCGGAAGGCACTACGCTGTATGCGGTTGGCCGAGAAATGCGGCCGCCCCGTCGTGACGTTCGTCGAGAGCGCCGGCCTGTCACCCGATGTGGGTTCTGAGGCGCGGGGAATGGCAGATGCCATCGCGCGCAACCTGCGAGCGATGGCGATGTTGGAGGTGCCGGTGGTCGTGGTCGTGACGGGCGAGGCGTGCGGCGGGACGGCGGTGGCGCTCGCGGTCGGCGACTACCTGCTCATGCTCGAGTACGCGGTGTACAGCGTGGTTCCAGCCGAAAGCGCCGCCCTCATGCTGTGGGGTGACCGGGCACGCGCCGGGGACGCGGCCGACGGTCTCAAACTCACGGCGTCGGATCTGATCCGACTCGGCGTCATCGACGAGGTCGTGCCGGAACCGTTGGGTGGTGCCCACGCGGACCCGGTGCGGGCCTCCCGACTGCTATTCGAGCCGCTTCGTGCGGCGCTCGCCACCCAATCGGCGCGGTCGAGCGCGGCACGAGTCGACGAGCGCTATGCCCGACTGCGTCGAATCGGGCACACTGGGATCTACGGCGCCTGACTCCGGTCCCGTACCACCGACACACATCCACCATGGCGACCCCCCTCGTGTGGGACCACGCTCCGGGAGATGAGATGCAGGCGATGGCTCTGGCGCAGGCCTGCGATATCGACCCGGTCATCGCGCGTCTGCTGGTGCTCCGCGACATCACGACACCCGAAGCGGCGACACGGTTCCTGAACCCAGCCCTCGACCAGTTGCATGACCCATTCACCCTGACGGACCTGCCCGCGGCCGTGGACCGGCTGCTCGGCGCCATCGCGGGGGGTGAGCGTATCGCCGTACACGGCGACTATGACGTGGACGGGGTCACATCGACCGTGCTGCTTCGTCGCCTGCTGGAGTTGCTTGGCGGTGACATCGTCCACTTCATACCCGACCGCATTCGAGACGGTTACGGCCTCGAGCCGGCCGCCATCGAGCGCCTGGCGTCCCAGCAGGTCGCCGTGATCGTGTCCGTCGACTGCGGCATTCGGAGCGCGGCGGCCGCAATCCGCGCACGCGAGCTTGGGGTGGACCTCATCATCACAGACCACCACGAGCCGGACGCCACGCTTCCATGCGCGCTCGCCGTCATCAACCCGAAACGGCACGATTGCCCGTATCCGGATAAGAACCTGGCTGGGGTGGGGGTCGCCTTGAAGGTGGTCCAGGCCCTATGCGAGCGGACCGATCACACGCGGTGGTTGCCTGGGTTTATCAAACTCGCCGCGCTCGGCACCATGGCCGACGTGGTCCCACTGCGTGGCGAGAACCGCGTGATCGCCAAGCTCGGGTTGGCACACCTGTCACAGGGGCGCCACACCACCGGTTTACGGGCCCTGCTCGAGACCACCGGACTTCTCGGCGAAGCCGTGACGAGCTTCCACGTCGCCTTCAGACTGGCGCCACGTATCAATGCCGCCGGTCGCATGAGCACCCCGGACCTCGCGACCAGATTGCTGCTGATCACCGACGAATCGCAGGAGGCTGAGGCGCGGGGATTGGCCGAACAGCTCGAGGCCGAGAATCTGAGCCGACAGCACGAGGAAGCCGAGATTCTGGCGGCGGCCCGACGCAAAGTGGATACGGACCCCGACGTTGGCGCCCACGCGATTCTGGTG
>SXOW01000522.1 GCA_005778315.1 Acidobacteriota bacterium | reverse complement strand
GTGGCCCGCAAGCTCGGCAAGTTCGAAGTGGCCAATGGCGGGACCCTGTTTCTGGACGAAATTGGCGACCTGCCAGGCTCGCTCCAAGCAAAGATCCTTCGAGCGGTTGAGACGCGCTCGTTCGAGCGCGTTGGGGGCACCACCTCGATCACCGTCGATGTGCGCCAGGTGGCGGCGACGAACCGGGAACTACGCGCACGAGTTGCGGCCGGCCTATTCCGGGAGGACCTGTTTTTCCGGTTGTCCGTGTTTCCGATTCACATTCCGCCACTACGAGAGCGCGTCGGCGACGTGCCGTTGCTCGCACGGTTCTTTGTGGCAAAGGTGTGCGCCGGTCTGGGGCGGCCAACCTTGCCCCTGTCCCTTGCCGCGGAAGAGCACTTGACGTCGTACGCGTGGCCTGGGAACGTCCGTGAGCTACAAAACTGTATCGAGAGAGCGGTTATCCTGTGCGAGGGGGCTGAGCTTCGTCCTACCGATTTGAGCCTGGACACCGAAGGAGCGCATCGGCCAGAGGCTGATCCGTGGGACGCCATCGACCTGTCTGGGACGCTCGGCGACGCGACCGATCGGGTCGTGCGCGAGATCGAGCGTCGGAAGATCCGCGATGCGTTACAGGAATCCGGCGGGAATACCGGCCGGGTCGCCGATGCTTTGCAGATCAATCACCGTGCGCTGCTGATGAAGATGCGAGAGCACGGCATTGACCCGTAGGCCTCCATCGCGCTCAGCGCACGCCGATCGACCGTAGCGCCAGGCGGATTTCTTTCGGCGTGACATCGTCCACGATGACGGTGTCTCCCAGGCCCTTCGGGAGCACCATGTGGAGTCGACCTGCCACGACCTTCTTGTCCCTCTGCATGGCGTCGAGCACGTCGCCTCCCGGCAGGTCTGTGACTGAGGGTAGCGGTCCCATCCGCCCGATCAGTTCAGCGAGCGCGGCCTGATCTTGCGTGTCGAGCAAGCCCCGGCCCACCCCAAGGCGCGCCGCGACCAGCATGCCGTAGGCCACCGCCTCGCCGTGGCGCAGTCGCCGATAGCGCGTGACCGCCTCCAGCGCGTGTCCCGCCGTGTGGCCGTAGTTCAGGACGCGTCGCCTGTCACCCTCGCGTTCGTCGGCACCCACGATGTCGGCCTTGATGCGGCACGAGGCGGCGACGATCGTCCACAGGACATCAGCCTCGCAGGCGAAGATTTTTGGCAGGTCGGTGACGATCCGGTCAAAGAGCTGCCGGCTGGCAATGACCCCATACTTGACCACCTCGTAGAGTCCGGCGCGCAGTTCGCGACGAGGCAGTGTCTCGATCAGTGTGGTGTCGGCAATGACGGCCACCGGCGGGTGAAAGGCACCGATCAGGTTCTTGCCGAGAGGGTGGTTCACGCCCACCTTCCCCCCAACCGCGCTGTCGACCTGTGCCAGCAAGGTCGTCGGCACCTGCACGAGATCGACGCCCCGAAGATAGGACGCCGCGGCGAAGCCGACGGTGTCACCAATGACGCCGCCTCCCACGGCAATGACCGTGGACCCTCGGTCCGCCCCGCTTTCTATCAACCACTCGTAGATGCGGCTAAGGGTTCGGTGGTTCTTGGCACGTTCCCCATCCGGCACCAGCAGGGGCTCGGCTCCGGGTAGCGCCGCCGCCACCGCGTCACCGTGGTGCGCCCAGACGGTTGGGCTGGAGACGACGAATCGTCGTTCGCCGACGCCCGCCTCGGCGAGCCACCGGGCCAGGTCGCGGACTAGCCCGGGGGCAACGAATACCGGGTAGGTGCGATCGGCACTCTCGACGTCGATCCGTGTTGGCGGCATGGGGTGGTGTTCGATGCGCCCGTTCTGGAACGTGACCGTGTGGCAGGGTGCGCGAGACCGAGTGGTAGGATAACAGCAATTTTTGCCTCGGAGGGCCAACACTGATGTCGGAGAAGGCTGCGGCGTTCGTCACGGAGATCACCCCACGGTCGGAGGACTTCTCGCGCTGGTATACGGATGTCATCCGCCGCGCCGAATTGGCCGACTACTCACCCGTCAGGGGGAGCATGGTGATCAGGCCGTACGGCTACGCCATCTGGGAGTTGATGCAGCAGGCGCTGGACCGCCGAATCAAGGACACAGGCCACGTCAACGCGTACTTCCCCATGTTCATCCCCGAGAGCCTGCTGAAGAAGGAAGCGGCCCACGTCGAGGGATTTGCGCCGCAGGTAGCGTGGGTGACCCATGGAGGCGACGAGAAGCTTGAGGAGCGGCTGGTGGTGCGCCCGACGTCGGAGGCGATCATCGGCACGATGTATTCGAAATGGATCCACTCGTGGCGCGATCTGCCGGTCCTTATCAACCAATGGGCGAACGTGGTTCGCTGGGAAAAGGTGACCCGACCGTTTCTGCGCACCACGGAGTTTCTCTGGCAGGAGGGGCACACGGTGCACGAGACGGAGGCCGAGGCCCAAGAGGAGACGCTCAAGATGCTCGGCGTCTACAAGGAGTTCGCCGAGACCGAGTTGGCGATGCCGGTGCTCGAGGGACAAAAAACCGAGAGCGAGAAGTTCGCCGGCGCGGCCCGGACCTACTCGATCGAGGCCTTGATGGGCGATGGGCGTGCCCTGCAGGCCGGGACATCCCATAATCTCGGTCAGAATTTTGCGAAGGTGTTCGACATCACATTCCAGGGGCGTGACAAGACGGTGCAGTATGGTTGGCAGACCTCATGGGGGGTCACCACCAGACTCATCGGTGGTCTGATCATGACCCACGGTGACGACAGCGGTCTGATTCTGCCCCCCCGCATCGCCCCCTACCAGGTGGTCATCGTCCCGATTCCCCGCGGAGACTGGCGCGAAACCGTGGTCCCGCACGCAAAGCGCATCGCCGCCGAACTCCGGGCGTGTGGTGTCCGCGTCACGCTCGATGACCGGGACGAACATTCACCGGGCTGGAAATACGCGGAGTGGGAGATGCGCGGCGTTCCGCTGCGTCTGGAGATCGGGCCACGCGACATTACCAACGGACAGGTCATGCTTGTTCGCCGCGACACGAGCGAGAAGGCGTCGACGCCGATGGAGGGCTTGCCCGCGCATGTCGACGCACTGTTACGGACCATGCAGGACGCGCTGCTCGAACGCGCCACGAAGTTTCGCGACGAGCACACGCTACGGACCACGGACCGTGCCGAGTTTGATCGGAGCCTGGAAGGCCGTCCCGGCTTTGTAGTCGCCCCCTGGTGCGGTTCGGCCGACTGCGAGACGCAGATCAAGACCGCCACCCAAGCCACGATTCGTAATATTCCACTCGATCCGCCGCCCGCCTCAGGTGCGTGTATCCAGTGCGGCGCACCTGGCATTGTGGACGCGTACTTCGCAAAGTCCTACTAGACGCTGGTGCTGGACGGTGCGCAGGCGTGTCGTCGACGGCCCAGGGCCGTAACGACGGCAGGCTGTACCCGTGAGGGACTCGGGCCTTGCCGACGATTGGCGACGCGACGCGTGCGTGAGGTGGACGGCCGTGTGGTGGGCCGATGCGGCGAGCCGGCAACCAGGGGCGTATGCCTGGTTGCCGGCTCGAACAGCGAAAAGGCGGAGCTACTGGAGGCGCGCCACGAGAGCCGTGCGTCGGTTGAGGCGGCGGGTTTCTTCGCGGGCGTTGTCGTGCATCGGCCGCTCTTCGCCAAAGGTCACGGGCTGCAACCGGCTCGCGCTAATGCCGCGGCTGGTCATGTAGTCGCGCACTGAATTCGCGCGCCGCTCCCCGAGCGCCTGGTTGTATTCCGAGGTGCCGATGTTGCACGTGTGCCCCTCCAGCGTCAGTCTCAAGGAGTCATCGGCGTTCATGGCGGAGATGGCCTCGTCAAGGATCCTGATCGCACCGGGACGCAGCGTGTAGCGGTCGAAATCGAAGTGCACGTCTTCGAACGCGTACTCGCGTGCCGGCGGTGGTGGCGGCGACACGACGCGAATCGTGGTTGTGTCGGAGGCGGTGCCGCCGCGACCGTCGTCAACCGTGACCGTGACGGGGACGGGACCGTCGGCGTTGGGCGCGGTCCACGTACTGGTCCTCTGGTCGCCAGGGCTCAGCGTGCCCGTCGGAGCGGCCCAGCGGTAGGTCAGAGGGTCTCCATCCGGGTCGTTGGCGCTCGCGGTCACCGTCGACGTGCCGCCAGGCCGGACTTCGCATGGGTCACAGCTGGCCTCGACGGTGGGCGGACGATTGCGCGGTGGGTCGGCGGCCGCTGGCGTTTCTGGCGTTGCCGGTGGTGCCACGTATCGCTTGACGCCCGGGTGGTACCCAATCCGAACCTGCAGTCCCCTCACCGCACCGGCGGTGCCATAGGCACCGCGCTCCTGGTTGATCGAGTAGCTAAGCCCGGTGCCCACGAACATACCGCCAGCCGACTGCCACTGCAGACCAAGCATGAAGTCAAGCGGGGTGGCGATGGGCGAGAGCAGGGGCGACAGGGTGCCGTCCACCCCAATCAGGGGCGATGTCAGGACCACGTTGTCGTCGAGTGGCAGTTCACCGTGCAGTTCAGTGATGATGCGGACCGCGCTCGTGGTGGGAAATCCGGCGCCGATGCCCCACCGGACGGTGTTGCCGAGTTCGACACCGTTCGGCGCTCCCCGAAACAAGACGCCACCGAAGCCTGAGAGTTCCACGCGCTCCTGGAGGTTCTTGCTGGCGATGAAGTCGAGCATCACGTCAGCCTCGCCGGTGCTCTTGCCAGCAGCCTCGTCGCCGGTCGGAATCTTGACAATTCCTCGAATCGCGACGGCGGCCGGCGCCAGTCTGGATTCTGACATCAGGTTGAACTTCCCGCCGATGAGTACGTCGCCGAGATGGTCGTCGTTCCAGAAGTCGGTCACGTTCGGATAGTCGACCAGCACCCCGCCATGGACGCTGCCAGTTGGGTCGAACAGCGGTCGCGCGGCCCGTCTGATGCGGGTGTCGGCCCGCACCGATCCGAAAATCTCGGCGCGCTCGCTGACGCCGTAGCCGAAGGTGCCGAGGAGATGGCTGACGTCGCTGAGTCCCGGCTCGCGGTCGATGTTGGCGCGATAGCCGCTGACGGACCATTTTCCGCGTGGCAGCACTTCACCGGTCGGCACGAACCACAGCCCGGTGTCCCCGAGCCAAGTCGTGTTGGCCGGGCGACGCTCCGTATCTTGCGCCGTTGCCAGATTGCCAGCTAGAAGACACAGACAGGCGGCTATCGCGGCTGGGGCACAGAATCGTTTCATTACGGATTTATCCTCCAAAAGCGCGCAGCGACCAGACGGATTCACGTTCGCAGAATGATACGGCCGGCTGTCTTGCGAAGTCAATCGAACTAGACCCTCTTGCGTGACCGGCCCAACGCCAGTCTCGGCGCGACGGCTTTCACCGCGGGCTGCTAGCGATCGTCTGCCGACCGTCGAGGCGCGACGACCCACGCGATGACGATACTCAGGCCGTATAACACGATCATCGGAGCCGCCATGAGCGTCAACGTGGCCGGGTCGCCGGTTGGTGTCAGCACGGCGGCGATGACGAAAATGATCAAAATTGCGTATTTCGTATTCCGTATCAAGAATCTCGCATCGACTAACCCGATGCGGGCTATGAAGAACACGAGTGTCGGCATCTGGAAGACCACGCCGCACGCCAGCACCAGCCTGATATAGAGCGAGAACGTCGGGGCGATGCGCGGTGTGAACGTCATCAAGCCAGTTGAGAACCCTCCAAGGAACTCCCACGCGACCGGAAACAACAGGTAGTGCGCGAACAGACACCCGACAACAAAAAACGCGGTCGACATGAAGACAAACGGAATGGCGAACTTCTTCTCGTGGGAATACAAGCCCGGCGCCACGAACCGCCAGAACTGCAGCAGGACGACCGGCATCGCCAGGATCAGGCCCACGACGCCGGCCACTTTGATATAGAGAAAGAACGCTTCAGTCGGTTCCGTGTAGATGAAGCCGGTGTCGGGGTCGGGGAGGAGAGCGACCAGCGGCTCCATGACAAACTGCACCATCGGTTCGATGAACGCGAAGGCGACGACGAAGCCGACCAGAATTGCGCTGACCGAGACCACCAGCCGCTTGCGGAGCTCGTCGAGGTGATCGAGGAAGGACATCCGGCCGCCGGCGCCGTCCTCCTCGAGTTCGTCGTCGGTCGGTTCTTTGAGAGCGGGATCGCGCGGGGTCTGCACTGGGAGAGCGGGCATCGCTATCTATCGGTCAAGCTGGCTCGCGGTGGTTCGGGGCGGTTCTCGGTTCGGCGCAGGTGTGGTGCGCGTGCAGGCGAGCGACCGCGCGGCGCTAGATGTTGCCCGCCTGGTCGTGATGCGGGTCGTCGTGATGTAGTGCGGCCGCTGGCGCAACAACCGGATTCGGTGCCGAGGGATCTGGTGCCGCCGGAGCGGGCGCTCGTGGCGTCTGGCGCGCCCTCTCCTCCACGTGGATCTCATCTTCCAGGGTGTTGCGCAACTCGTTCGACGCACGCTTGAACTCGCCGAGGCTCTTGCCGAGTGAGCGTCCAAGTTCTGGGAGCTTGCGTGGGCCGAACACGATCAGCGCGATCACACCGATGATGAGTAACTCCGACATCCCGATCGAACCTAGCATGATCGCGGCTCCTTCAGTATCGGTCGTGTGTCCGCCCGCAGCTCGTCCGGCGGCGCGATGCCACCGGGCGGTGCGGTGCCGTCGCGACGTGGGCCAAAGACCACCAACGCGACGACGAAGGTGATGAACAACTCCGACATCCCGATTTGGCCCAACATGGTCCCGACTCTCTCGCTGTCCAACCGAGGTCCGGCTTGTTCATCCGCTCGCCGCCGCTCCCAGAGGGCTGCACCGGTAGCAGCATAGCGCACAGCATCGAAATCGGCATGGCTGGCCCTTCCATTATAGGAACCTGTGGACCTGGCGGTCAAGCGATGAAAGATCGCAATGAATCGGTAAGTTGTTGTGAATGCAATAGTTATGTTCGTTGTTTGGGAATCCCCGTTCTATGTCTCGGCCGGGCCGCGTGACGGTCGCGGACGCCTCGGAATTCGCCCACCCTCTTCGAACCGTGCGTGGGCCGCCGGGCTTGCGCGGTCCGAAGCCCGATCTTTGCGGTATGCGTCGACCATTTCTGGTACTATCAACGGGGCTATGAACGGCATCCGCAGGTACGGGACGTTGACGATGGCGGTGGTGGTCGTGATCACCTCGGCCGTGTTGGGCGGGCTCTTCGGGGGACGCGTCCTTGCGGGTCAGGAGAACCTGAGCCTGCACTACGAGTCGTTCACGACGGCGTTGGCGGCCATCGAAGACACATACGTTGGCGAAGCGGACTCAGAGCAGCTCGTGTATCGCGCCATCGGTGGGATGCTACAGACGCTGGACCCCCATTCGAGTTTCATGGACCCGCGCTCGTATGCGCAGCTGCGTGAGCGGCAGGAAGGCCGCTACTACGGCCTGGGCATCTCCATCAATGTGATCGACGGTGGCATCACGGTCATGAACATTTTTGAGGGCTCTCCTGCGTTTCGCCGTGGGCTCCGGCGCGGCGATGTCATCGCGCGGATCGCCGGCACCGACGCACTGGGTATTACCAGCGACGAAGCGGTGAAACAACTGCGCGGGCCCAAGGGCAGCACGGTGCAGATTTCGATTCAGCGCCGCGGCTACGAAGGCCTCATCGACCTGGAGGTGGAGCGCGATGAGATCGCGATTCAGACCGTCCAGGGGGCCTTCATGATCGATGAGACCACGGGCTATGTACGCCTGGCGGATTTCTCAGAAACCAGTTCGAGCGAGTTGAGTGCGGCGCTGGCCAAGCTCGACGACCTCGGGATGGAGCAGCTCCTATTGGACCTGCGCGGCAATCCGGGTGGCCCGCTGGACCAAGCCATCCGTGTCTCCAACGAGTTTCTGCCAAAGGGTGACCTGATCGTCTACACCCGTGGCCGGATACAGAATTCCGACCAGGACTATCACGCCCGCGAGGACGGCGACCATATCTCTCTGCCGTTGATTGTGCTGGTCAATCGCAACAGCGCGAGCGCGTCTGAGATCGTCTCCGGTGCTATACAGGACCACGACCGCGGACTGGTCGTCGGCGAGACGACATTCGGGAAGGCGCTGGTGCAGTCAGTCTACCGGGTCAGCCAGGAGGCCGGGCTCGCGTTGACCACGGCGCGATACTACACGCCCAGCGGCCGGATGATACAGCGTCCCTGGGACGAGGTGTTCGACGAATACCTCACCTATTCGTTCCGCGACCAGAAGCCGGCTGAGCACTCCATCAGCGAGCGCCGATTCACGGACGCCGGGCGTGAGGTCTTCGGAGGAGGTGGGGTGGAGCCGGACCACTTCATTGCTGGTCCAATTGAAGGGTTCGACCCAGGCCCATTCGGCCGCTTGCTCGCGGCGCGGCAGGAGTTCGCGACATTTGCCGAGCGATTCTCCGCCGACGGCGACACGAGGATCGAGAAGCAGTCGGAGGGGCGGATCCTGGTATCGGAAGGGTTCGCGATCGACGACGACCTGGTGGCAGAGTTCAGGAAACAACTCGAGTCTCGTGGTCTGACGATCGACGAAGTGGCGTTCGCGGCCGAAGACGCGTTCATTCGGGCCATGATGCACTACGAGATTGATCTCGCACTCTTCAGCGTTGAAGAGGCCCGACGCAACCTCACCACGAGCGACCCGCAAGCGCAGTTCGCGCGCACGCTTTTCCCTGAGGCGAGGCGACTGCCCGGCGTGTCTTCTGGGGCCAGCACCGTCGCGGCGGATCAATAAGGCCGGGGCGTCTTGTCGGCGCGCGCGTTGTTCCGATTGCTTTCTATGCGTCAGGCCGCCACGCGGGTGCGTCCCCGGGTGAGCGGCCCTTTTCTTGTAACGGCTGACCACGCGGGTCGGGCTCCGGCTCGGCGCGCGAGCCACGGGGGGCGACGGTCCGCAAGCCGGTCTCGTCACGTCTGTTTCTCCGCTAAGGTAGCGGACCACTGAGACACCACACACCCATGCGTTTGCAGAATCTCGAAATCTCCGGGTTCAAGAGCTTCCCCGAGCGGGCCAATCTGGCCTTCGACGGAGGGGTGACGGCGATCGTCGGTCCGAACGGATGCGGGAAGAGCAACGTCATTGATGCCATCACCTGGGTGCTCGGCGAGCAGAGCGCCAAGAGCCTTCGTGGCGAGCGGATGGAGGACGTGATCTTCAGCGGCAGCGACGCACGCAAGGCCACCGGGACAGCGGAGGTGAAGCTGTTTCTGGCGCGTGTGACCGCGGCGCCAGGAACAGTCGGGGGGGGCGAGCCTGCCCTGGCCACCAATGTCGACGCGTCGGCGGACGCGGACGCTACCGGCGCGCCCAGGACGCCAGCGGACGGCGCGGACATGGATGCGCTGTTGCCACTGATTACGCGGGATGTCGAAGTGGGCCGGCGGCTGTACCGGTCTGGCGAGAGCGAGTATCTGATCGACGGCCGCGTCTGCAGGCTGCGCGATGTGCAGGATCTGCTCATGGACTCCGGTGTCGGGGTCAAGGCGTACGCGGTCATCGAACAGGGCAAGATCGGCCAGATTCTCGGGGCTCGGCCGACGGAACGACGCCAACTGCTTGAAGAAGCAGCCGGTGTCACGAAGTACAAGAGTCGGCGCCGGTCTGCGGAGTTGAAGCTGGAGTCGGCCAGACAGAATCTGACCCGCGTCGACGACGTCATTTACGAGGTTGAGAAACAACGCCGCGCGCTCAAACGCCAAGCGGCGAAGGCCCGCCGCTATCGTCGCTTGCGCGAGGACTTGCGGCGGTGGGAAACCGTCGGGTTCGCCAGGCGATATGGCGTGCTGCGCGAGGCAATTTCCGTGGCGCGGCGTCGTCTTGAGGAGGCTCGTGCCCGCGCAGAGGAGGCGGCGGTGCGCTTGGCGGCGGTCGAAGGAGAGCGCGAGCGATATCAGATCGAAGTCGCTGAGGCGGAGAGCGGGGCGAAGCAGTCAAGAGACGCCGCCCACGCCCGTGAGCTGGCGGTTGAGCGGCGGCAACAGCAGATCGCGTTCGACACGCAGCAAGTCGCCGCGCTGGCGGTGACCCTGACGGAGTTGGATCGTGACGTGTCAGACCTGGAGGCGAAGCAAGAGCCCGCCCGCCGCGAGCTTGATACCCAACTCGCTGACGCCCGACGATGTGGCGCCGAACGCGACGAGCTCGGCTCCACGCTCCGCGGCCGGGAAGAGGCGCTCGTTCAGGCACACCAGGCGCTCGACGGACTTGAGACGGCCGTCGAAGCGTCGCGCAGTGACATGTATGCCGCGATCAACGCGGCGACGGCGCTTCGCCATGCCGTCGAGCATGCCACTGCCGGTCAGACGCGCCTGGCCGAGAGTCTGTCGAAGCTGGACGCCGAGGCCCGCGACGTCGCCGTCGAGACGCAGGCGCTCGAGGCGGGCCGGGAACGGGCTCGAACCGCCCAAGGCGCGACCCGGTCCGCGCTGGAGGAGGTCCGCCAGGCGTGTGCCGATCGAGACGACGAGTTGAACGCGATCCGCGCGGATCGAGAGTCTCGCGCTCGCGAGCTGCGTGAGCAGGAGCAGCAGTTGGCGGGCCTGACCGGTCGGCTGACATCGCTGCGTGATCTACAAGCCGCCCGCACGGGATACTCGGACGCTGCGCGGTCGTTGCTCTCGTCGTCGGACGCGGGCATTCGACATTGGGGGGCGGTCGCCGATCACTTGGAGGTGGAGACGGGTCGCGAGAAAGCGGTTGAAGCGTGCCTCGGCGATCTCCTGCAGTACGTCGTGGTGCCGACCCGGGCCGACGCCGAGGCCGGATTGGCGTTCGTGCGTCAACACGGGGCGGGTCGCGTCGGGTTCCTCGTCGTCGAGGGTCACCCCACGGAGTCCACCGTAGCAACGCCTGCGGATGAGTCGCTGGTGTCCGTGGCGCGCGTCGTGCGTGTGGACGGCAACGGCGCCCACGCCGTGCGGGCCGAACTCGAGAACCACTGGCTTGCGGGGTCCTACGCGGAGGCGTCACGCGCGGCCGCCCACACCGCCGCGCAGATTGCCACCCCAACAGGGGACGTGTTTCAGGGCCCGGCGCGTGTGAGCGGGGGGGACAAGAGCGAAGCGCTGGGCATCCTGGCGACCAAACGCGAAATTCGCGAACT
Organism: Acidobacteriota bacterium; assembly: GCA_005778315.1. Lineage (GTDB taxonomy): Bacteria > Acidobacteriota > Vicinamibacteria > Vicinamibacterales > UBA8438 > UBA8438. Next base: position 3,506 of record SXOW01000522.1, on the reverse strand, counting down.
CGAACTGCGCATCGGGCGGGAGCAGGCGTTGGTGCAACAGCTGACGACCGATCTCGGGGAGTTGGGTCTGACGGCGGAACGGGCCGAGGCGGCCGTTGCCGCACTCCGTCTTGAGGAACACGAGCTCGAAAAGGCGATGCTGAGCCACGAGATGCAGCTGGCGTCCTTTGACGACGAGGAGGTCCGCCTCAGGCGCAAGCGAGAGATCGTGGTCAACGAGCGTCGCTCAGCCAACGAGGAGTTGGCCGCGCTGGAGGTTCGCCGGACCGAGGCGCTGGCGTCGATTAGCCGCCTTGAAGGTGAACAGCGTGAGGCCGACGAGCGATTGGCCTCGGCGCAGCGTCGCGTGATGAACGCGCGGGAGAGGATCGACAGACTGGCCGTCGAGACGGCCGAGGCCAAAGCGGCCCACGCGGGGTTGGTCGAGCGGGCGGCCGGCTACGAGGCAAGCGCCCGGCGCCTCGAGTTGGTCACGCAGGAGCTGGCCAATCGGTTCGCCACTCGACAGGCCGATCGTGCCCGCACCAGGACCGGACGCGAGGCGCTCCTCGCCGCGGTTGCCGCATCGACGACGCAACTCGACGACGACGTCGCCGGCTTGGCTAGCCTCAGGGACGCGGTGCGGGGTGCGGATGACGAGGTGCTGCGGTTGCGAGCCGACCTCGAGACGCGGGAAGGTGAGGTGCGGGTCGCGCGGGCGGCGCAGGAAACGGTACGGGGAGAGGTGGCCGCATTGGACGTTGCCCGCGCGACCGCCGACGGGAACTTGACCCACCTGGAGGAGACCTGTCGCGATACCTTGCAGCTTACCCTCGACGAGGTGACGGAGGCCCTGGCAGCGTTGGAACGCGATGGCGAGTTCGATCCCGATCGTGAGCTGCTGATCCAGCCGATGACGCCGGTCGGGGCCGACACAGAAGGTGACGACAGCGACCACGAGGACGACGACGACGCGTCGCCGGCTGCCGCGAGCGAGGGCTCTGAGGCTACAGGGACAGCAGTGTCCGCGGGCCCGGCGTCCGGGTCCACGGCACCGATGACCGTCGAGCGGATGGTGGCGATACTCCGAGCCAAAATCGACCGACTCGGGCCGGTCAACATGATGGCGATCGAGGAATTCGACGAACTTGATGAACGCTGCGAATTCTTGACGACCCAGCGCGGCGATCTCGAAGAGTCGATCAAGGCGACCGGCGACGCCATCTCACGCATGAACCGTACCACGCGGGAGCGGTTCCGCGAGGCGTTTGACGCGATCAATACGCATTTTCAGGACACCTTTTCTACGTTGTTCGGCGGCGGCCGCGCGGGGCTGGTCTTGCTTGATGAGACAGATCTCCTCGAGAGCGGCATCGACATCATCGCTCAGCCGCCCGGCAAGCGGCTGCAGAGTATCCAGTTGCTGTCCGGCGGCGAAAAGGCGCTGACCGCCATGGCCCTGATGTTCGCGATCTTCAAGTACAAGCCGAGTCCGTTCTGTCTCCTGGATGAAATTGACGCACCTCTCGACGAAGCGAACGTCGGACGCTTCGTCGAAATGCTGCGTGCCATGCAGTCTGAGACGCAGTTCATTCTCGTGACACACAATCGGAAGACGATGGAGATTGCCGATCGTCTGTACGGCGTCACCATGGAAGAGCCAGGGGTGTCCAAGCTGATATCGGTGGCTCTCGCCTAGCAGCCTGCGCGTTGCGCTCTGGATGAACGAAGGTAAAGCCACTCGGTATCACCGGCTCAGGCGCCGGGCGCAGGTGCTGGCCACCGTTGGTGGCGTGTTGGCCCTCGCGGCCATGCTGGTGTCAGGGGCGTCGGCGGCGATCCGCGACATGGCGATTCGGATCGTTGACCGAACCGTGGTGCCGAGCGGCGTAGAGGAAGCCGGGGTCGCCGCGGTGTACACCGCGTGCGTGTGGCTGCTGCTGGAACTCGTGCTGTTCCCGGCGAGCGTGTTCAGAGAATACGTGCTCGAGCGCCGCTACGACCTGTCTCGTATCAGTTTTGGACACTGGTGCTCGGCTCACCTGACCACCACGGGGCTCGGGGCGCTGGTGGCGGTGAGCGCCGCGGTCGTCATCTCAACCGCGCTTCGACTCTTTCCTTCCACCTGGTGGCTGGCGTGCGCCGCGGTCTTTGCAATCGGGTCGATGGCGCTGACGGCCCTGGCTCCGCTCATCGTCTTCCCCGTGATCTATCGTGTGTCCGCGCTGGCCGGCGACGGTCACGGGCGGCGCTTGGCCTCGCTGGTCAAACGGGCCGGCATCCGTTCGCTGCCCATCTACCAATGCGCGGTTGGAGGCACGACGCGGCGAGCACAAGCGACGCTTGTCGGTCTGGGACCGACACGCCGCGTGTTGGTGTCGGATACGCTGCTGGAGGACTGCTCAGCCGGGGAGATTGACGCGGTCATTGCGCACGAACTCGGACACCACGTGCACCGTGATATCTGGCAGTTGGTGGGGTTCGAGTTCGCGGTAGCCGTGCTTGCACTACGCGCAGCAGGTTGGGCGATGGAATACGTGGCCCCGGCGTTGGCGCTCGGTTGGGGCAGCGATGTGGCCGCCCTGCCATTGCTCGCGTTGACGGCGGGCGCCGTGGTCGCTGCCGCGGCGCCGCTGGGGTATGCGCTGTCCCGATACCAGGAACGTCGGGCTGATCAGTTCGCCATCGCGCTTACGCTCGACCCGGCCTCACTCGTGTCGGGTTTGCGCCGTCTGGGTGCGCAACACTTGGCTGAGGAGCGACCGTCGCGCCTCGTCGAACTCCTCTGGCACACCCATCCGCCGCTCGATCGCCGACTGGCTGCCGCACGTGCCCAGCCGACGCGATGCTGCTCCGGTTGTCCAGATCGCAACCCAGCTACGTTGACCCAGTTGCGTTGAGTCGGTTCGATCCGACCGGCGGCTGACGCCGCAGGCCGGATCGCTCCCAGGTTCTACGACGATGTCGGCGGTGTGGGCTCGCTGCCTTCACCGGGCTTGTCAAGCAGCGCTTTGCGGCTCAGGCGGATCTTGCCAGATGGGTCCACGTTGATGACTTTGACCAGCACCTGTCCGCCCTCTTGCAGCTCATCACGTACTTCTTTGACGCGGTAGTGCGCAATCTCTGAGATGTGCAGCAAACCGTCAACTCCAGGAAGCACTTCAACGAAGGCGCCAAAATCGGTGATGCGTTGCACCGTTCCCAGGTAGGACTTGTTCAGCTCCGGAGTGGCCGTCAGCTCCTGGATGATCGAGAGTGCTTTCTGGGCCGACTCGTCGTTGCTCGACGCGATGTTCACCCGACCATCGTCTTCCACATCTATCTTGACGCCGGTTCGCTCAATGATGCTCCGAATCGTTTTCCCGCCGGGTCCGATCACGTCGCGGATCTTGTCGACCGGAATCTGAATCGTCACGATTCTGGGCGCATAGGTGGAGGTCTTCTCCCGCGGAGCGCGGAGCGTTGCGCTCATCCGTTCCAGGATATGCAACCGGCCAGCTTTGGCTTGGCTCAACGCTTTCCGCATG
>SXOW01000521.1 GCA_005778315.1 Acidobacteriota bacterium | reverse complement strand
TCCCGCGACGGACCTGGAAATCGACCTGCGTCGGTCGCTGGTGTGCCTGTGCGACGATGCCGGCTGCGGAAAGAAGATTCTTGCCGAGTGTACGTGCGCCACCGCCGCGGCCACTCGCGAGGAACTCACGGCCCTGGTGGCCGAGGGCCTGAGTCGTGACGAGGTACTGCAATTCTATGTGGAGAAACATGGCAGCGAGGAAGCGCTGGCCATGCCGCTCGACCGGGGGTTCAACCGGTTGGCTTGGTTCTTCCCGTATCTCCTGGCTCTCACCGCGGCGATCGCGCTGGGTGCCGCCCTCGTCCGCTGGACGCGTGAGGGGCGGCAACCTCAGATGACGACAGGGAATGCGGACACCGACAGCCTTCTCGAGGCGCGTCTGGACGATGAACTCCGCAATCTCGACTGACGCCGACATGGATGACCGCTAGCGGCTCCCCTCGCGTCGTCTTGCGAGCCCGGCGTCCGGCGGCGCTAGGCGCGCAACCGCTGTCATGACCACGACCACCGCTTCCTCGTTCCGCCCGTGGCATGTGTTTGTCCTCGCGGCGTTGGTGGCGGCGACCGTGGCCATTCTGGTCGCGCGACCCTCCGACCCGGTGGTCGCACTGCTGCTGACGCTGGCGATTGGCGCGGGCGGACTTGTCGGCCTGATGATGTACCGCACGATCCGGCCGCTGACGCAACGGGACTTTCAGGAAACAACGACGATGTCCGGGTCTCGCACGCGGGCCGCGGTCGAGCGCGAGAAGACGCTGGTCCTGCGCTCCATCAAGGAGCTCGAATTCGACCGGGCCATGGGGAAGGTGTCGACCCACGACTTCGAGGAAATGGGAGGACGGCTTCGCACACGCGCGATGAGCCTAATGAAGCAGCTTGACGTCGAGTCGGTCGACTTTCGGCCGCTTATCGAGCAGGAGTTGCGCGAGCGTCTGGAGGCAGCGGGTGAGGACCCGGCAGCGGCCACGCTGGGGGCTTCGGCCGCAGAGGCCTCGGGACCGCCGTCCAGCGAATTGGAGGCCCGGGTCTGCGACGGGTGTCAGACTGCCAACGACGTCGACGCTCGCTTTTGCAAAGGATGCGGGAACGCCCTGTGACAACCCACTCGCTCGCACGGGGTTTGGTCGCGGCCGTCCTGTTGGGGCTCGCCGCGCAGGCGTCCGCGCAGCCGAACCCGATCCAGATGTCCGGGATTCCGCGGCCCGATCCCAATCTGCCTGACGAAGCGATTACGGTGCGGGTCATTCGCGGATCGTTTGCCAACAACGTCACCGGGCATACGGTCGAGCTGCTGGCTGCCGATGAGGTCTTCACCACGGAGACCGACGCCGAGGGGCGGGCGACGTTCACGAGTCCGAGTCCGGGGACCGCGGTGTCGGTGGCGACGACGCTGGACGGCGCGCGACTGGTGTCGGAGTCGTTTGCCGCGCCGGGTCAGGGTGGGGTGGCGGTGCTGCTGGTCGGCGCCACCGGCGACGCCGACGCGGCCCCTGCCGCGCCCCCGCTTCCCCCAGGGAAACCGGGGCAGGTCACGTTTGCGGAGGACTCACGCATTTTGATCGAGCTCGGTGAAGAGACCATCGAGGTCTACTACTGGCTGGACGTGCTGAACGTCGAGGATTCGCCGGTCGAGCCGGAGACGCCATTCGAGTTTTTTCTGCCGGCGGGAGCGCAGGGCGCGACCATCTTGCAGGGGTCCAGCCCCCGCACGCTGATCGACGGTCCGCGGGTCTGGGTATCGGGAAGTTTTGCGCCCGGGGTGACCCCGGTCCTCGTGGCATATATCCTGCCGTATTCCGGTGCGACCCTGTCGTTCTCCCAAGCGTTCCCGGCGACGTTCGCCCAATTGCTGGTGTTTACGCAGAAGTGGGGCGCCATTGATGTCGCGTCGACGCTGATCGAACGACGCGGCGAGATGGGAGCGGCTGAGACGGGCGGCGCCCCGATGTTGTGGGGGGCCGGCGGAGTCGTGCCGGCGGGGCGGGTGGTGACGCTCGAGGTGAGCGGGTTGCCACATCATGGCGGCTGGCCCCGCATCGTGGCCCTGTCGTTGGCCGGCCTCATCGTTGGCGTGAGTGTCTGGGCGTCAGCCGGCTCGGGGAGCCCAGGACGCGGCGGCCGGCTGGACTCGCGCGTCGACACTCTGCACGGGCGGAGGGAGCAGCTCTTCGCCGAACTCGTGCGGATCGAGCGCCACCAACGACTGGGTAGGATCGGAGCCACCCGATATGGCACCCGTCGTGCGGAACTGGTTGACCAACTGCAGCGCGTGTTGCGGGACCTCGATGAGGGGGTATCGCCGGCCACGCCCGTCGGTCAGTCTCCCGCGCACGGGGCGCCCGCCTAGTCACCTGCACCCCACGGTCTCCCGTGCCTCCCTCCCAGAACGTCGACTTCACACAGGTCACCCTCTCCAACGTTTCTCGGTCCTATGGCCGCCGTCGGGCGCTGTCTCAGGTGAATGTGGTCCTGTCAGCGGGTGAGATTATCGGACTCCTCGGCCCCAACGGTGCCGGGAAGTCGACACTGCTCGGACTCCTCTCGACGCTGGCGGAGCCCTCGGGCGGACAGGTGTTCTATGGCGACCTGTCCGCATCCCAGGGCGGCGCGGCGCTGCGGGCCCAGATCGGGTTCCTCTCACACGACCTGCAGTTGTATCCCGAGTTGACCGCGCGCGAGAATCTCGAGTTTTTCGGCGGGCTCTATGGGCTCGACCGCGTGCCCGAGCGCGCCACGGAGGCGCTGGCGCGCGCGAATCTGTCTGTTCGGGCCGATGACGGCGTGGACGGGTTCTCGCGCGGCATGCGGCAGCGGTTGGCCCTGGAGCGGACCCTGCTGCACGCGCCACGACTGGTCCTCCTCGACGAGCCGTTCACCGGTCTCGACGAAGCATCGTGCACTGCGCTCGTCTCGCGTTTGACGCAACTGCGGGCTGCGGGCTGCATCGTCGTGCTGGCGACCCACGACTTGGATCTTGTGGACCCCCTGCTGGACCGTGCCGTGTTCCTGCGGTTGGGCCGGTTGGGCGAGCTCGGCTCGGCGGGGCCGCTGCGTGCGCGGTACCGCGCCGCGTTGGCCGAGAGTCCTCCACCACGTGGGGCGCGTGGTCAGGCCGACGCGGCGCGTTCGGCGCCCACGGAGCCGGCACCATGAGGCGTTTTTTTCAGGTTTCCTGGCTGGTGGTGCGGAAGGACCTCCGGGTGGAGTCACGCAACAAGGAGATGCTGCTGACCACGTTGTTCTTCGCCGTCTCGTGCGTCCTCGTGTTTTCGTTCGGGTTTGTGCGCGGCGGGGAGGCCCTTGCGGGCTCGGCGTCGGGTGTGTTGTGGATCACCATCGCGTTTTCCGGAACGCTGGCGCTCGGACGCGCGTTCGAGCGGGAACGCCATCACGACGCGTTGCGCGGGTTGCTGCTGGCGCCGGCTGAGCGTCCCGCGATCTACGTCGGCAAGCTGCTGGGCGTCCTGCTGCTTCTGGCTTTCGTCGAGGCCCTGGTGGTCATCATGGTGGCCTTCTTGTTTCGTGCCCCGCTCTTTCAGCATGGGTGGTGGTTGTTGACGCTGTTGGGTCTGGGTACGGTCGGTTTCGCCAGTGTCGGAACCCTGTTCTCAGCCATGCTGCTCAGAACCCGGAGTCGCGCCGTGCTGCTTCCGGTGCTGTTGTATCCGGTCACGATTCCGGTCCTCATCATGGGCGTGAGCGGGACGTTTGCGCTCGTGCAACCTGAGCCCGATCTGGCTTTGGCCCGGCTGTGGGCCAGTATGTTGTGCTTTTTCGATGTGGTGTTCCTGACGCTCGCGCTATGGACATTCGAGCCCGTCATGACAGAATGATGCCCGGTCGACCGCGGCGCCCACGCCCGGGCTGTCACCCGCGGAACTGCCTATGAACAAACGCGCATTTCCCGTGTTGATGGGCTTGTCGCTCGTCTTCTTTGCCGTCGCTCCGGTGCTCATCGTCCGGGCGCCGTACGAACAGGAGATGGGCCTCATTCAGAAGATTTTCTATTTTCATTTTGCGTCCTGGATGGCCATGTATCTGGCTATTTTGGTCCTTGGCATTGCCAGCGCGTTGTTTCTGTTTCGGCGCAAGCCCGCGGCCGACCGTCTCGCCGTGGCCGCGGCCGAGGCCGCGGTCGTTTTCGGTCTGATGGGGCTCATCACCGGACCGCTGTGGGCGGTGAAGTCCTGGGGCGTGTGGTGGACCTGGGATGCTCGGACCACCATGGCCATGATTCTGGAGCTGATTCTCGTCGCCTATCTGATTCTCCGCGCCTACGGTGGGCCTGGCTCGGACCGCCTCGCGGCTGGACTCGGCATGTTTGCGATGGCGAATCTGCCGTTTCTCTACGTCTCGACAGAAATCTGGCGCACCATTCACCCGCCGACCTCTGTCGTGCCCACGCTGCCGGTCGATTTCGGTTTGCCACTATGGTGGTCGGTCGCCGGTTTTGTTGTGCTCTGTCTCGCGCTGCTCACGGCCCGGGTCCGGCTCGAGGAACAGCGCGCGACGCTCGATCGGTTGTATCTGGCTCTGGAGGAGGAGTAGTGCTGCGTCTGGACCGCTTCGGTGTTTCTCAAGAGAAGGCGCTCGTCTACCGGCGCTTGACCATCGTGGCAGTCCTCATCGTGTGCGTGGGCCTGCTCGGCGCGACGACCACACAAGCGGCGCAGCCAGCGCAACCGTCGGTGCCCGAGGGTTTCGTGCCGATGGATGACGTGCCGCCAGAGGACCAACTCCCTGCGGCCCCGTTGTTGGCGGCCGCCTACGTCGTGGTCTGGGTCATCGCGCTCGGGTATCTCTGGACTATCTGGCGCCGGCTCGGCAGTGTTGAGAAGGAACTCGCCGATGCGATGCGCCGCGTGGGGGCCGACGGGGCCTGACCGGCCCACCCTCGCAGACACCGATGCCTGCCGGACATTTCGTCTACGTTCCCGCTATCTTGCTCTTTGGTCTGGTGGTGGGATGGATCCTCGGCTCGCGGGCAGCGGCAGACGCCTATGCGTCCGAACTCCGTCGCCGCGAGGAACGTGAGGCCAGGAGACGCGCGAAGGCTGACCAGATCCCGGCGGATCGTTAGTGCGCTTCGTTCGTCGGCGCCACGATCACCGTGACATCGACCGTTGCGGTTAGTACCGTATCGTCGGCAACCGCCCGAAGAACGTAGGTGCCAGGCGAGGAGAAGCTGGCGGTGGTACTGGCTCGGCCGTACTCAACCGTCGGCGTCATCGGCGAAAACGTCACCGGGGCAGGTCCGCGATGCTGTAGCCAGGTGACCCCGAGACCAGTGGCCACCGCGGCTCGCGGGTTGACCATATTCTGCTGATCCGGCCCGGGTCGGCCCCGGCGATTGCCGTTACGCGCGGCCGATTCCGGGTTGGGACCTGGAATCCCATCGTCACCGGCAACCACGACCAAGGTCACCGTGTCCCCAACCGAGACGGCATGCGTGTCAGGGCCGTCGAGGCCAAGACTGGGCGCGTGGTTGTCGACGTAGCTCCCGCCGATCCCCATCCCACGGTTGGCCATGATCACCGCGTCGTCGACCTCCCACACCGGCCACAGCGACCCGACGGCGACATCCGTGCGCCCAGCGTGCGTCACGGTCCAGACCAGATCCTGGTCTCCGAAGTCCGCGGGCACCTGCACCTTGAATACATAGTTCTGGCGTCTGGGGTAGAAGTGTGACGGCTGGCCGCGGTCCACCTCGCCCGGTGCAAAGTGGTTGTTGGGGCCGACTGGCACATGCGGGCGTTCGCGGTAGTTCCGATTCAGATAGCCGAAGAGGAGATTGAAAGACCCGTCCGGGTTCTTTTCCCATCCCTCGAACACGGGCTGCACATTCTGGCCACTGTTGAACTTGGTCTGCGCCTCGCCGGTGGGGGCCGCCAGGATGCCCACCAGGAGCACGACGCTGCCGGTGAGCCTCGAACACGCCATCGTCCGTATGGTGCCGCGCATGATCCCGCTAGTCCTCGTTGTCTGTCGCACGCTGGCGGGTGGCCACCGCGTCCGCGTACTCCTCGTCGTCAAGCGTGTACCAGCTGAGCCACGCGAAGCTCATGTCGTCGCTCGACCGCTGCCCGAAGCCCGCCCAGTTGCGCGCGTCGTTATTCCAACGGTTGGCCGCGGAATTGTCGTGCCAGCTGATTACGTGCAGCGTCGTCCCTTTCGGGAGCAGCGGGGCCACCTCATCCTCGTAGTTGTAGGCGATGTGCCACCCGAAATCCCAGTTCGCGCAGCTGATCGACTCCACCGAATTGTCAGGAAGGATCGCTTCGATGCATTGTCGTGTGCCCAGATTATGCAGGTGCGGCTGGAACACCGTCAAGTTGATGTTGTCCTTCAGGTGGTAGTAGCCGTCGTGGCGCACGTTGGACTCACCGGCGGGAATGTCGAGGTCTTCATTGTCGCCGATGTGGAGCGCATGAATCGGTCGCTCTGGCTCCACGCCTTTCGGATAGAACGTGAGGCCCACACTGGTGCGGTCCGTGATCTGGCGACCGACAGCGTGGTAGTGCATGTTGAAGCTGATCTGCGAACCAGCTTTGAGCAGGCGCCCGGTGCCGTCCGGGTAAATGTCGCCGTTCTTGCCGAGCGCGTACTCATTGAGAAACGCCGCTTCGCCATCCGGAGGAGTGGCGGTGGTGACCGCATGGTGCACCACCGCGAAGCTCTCCTCGGTTGGTTTGGTTTCGACGGCTTTGACCCAGCGGTCTTCGGTCAATCCTGACTCACTGACCATGTTGCCCCACCAATCAGCCGCTTCGGCGGCCACCACGAACGGGGCCGGAATCGGGACGATCCAGTCGGGCTCGCCGATGTGCCATTTGGTCATGTCGTCGAACACGAGCGGCGCCGGGAGATCGGCCGGGTTGCCCAGTGGCGCCCCGCCGTCGACCCAACTCGACACGAGCGTGACCTCGGCGTCCGACAACGATTTGTCCGCCTTGAATCCCTGCACGCCCACATGGCGATCGATGAACCAGGGCGGCATCTCGCGTTCCTCGACCCGCTGCTTGATAGCGCGGGCCCATGGTCGGACTTCCTCGTAGGTGAGCAGCGACATCGGTGCGATTGAGCCCGTGCGGTGGCAGCTTTGACAGGAGCGCTGCAACAGCGGAGCGATGTGCTTTGCGAACGTGACGGGCTCGTCGCGGGTCTGGGCCGCGGTCGGGCTGGTTGCAACCAGCAGGGCACCGAGGGCGAGCGCTGGCAAGCAAGCGGATGAACCCATATCAGGTGTCTCCCTGGGTGAACGCCGAGGTCGAGCCGCGAGTGAGGAAACGAATGCTGCATTGTACGGTCTGCATCGAGCCGTCCGCAAGACGGAACTGGCCAGTACGGCGCAAACGAGTCAGACACGGCGGCGGAAGCGCCAGATGCCACTGGAAGGGCCTCGACCCCGGCACCTGGGTCCGGAGCGGGGCGCAGGCAGGCCGAGCAAGGGCCCGGTCACGCCCTAGCGACCGAGGCCGAGACGAAACGCGAGGCTGTCGGGTAGCCCGCCTTCGGTGATGCGTTGCTGGGCCAGGTCGATGCGGTAGGGCACGCGCTTGATCTGTACCTGCTGTTTTGTTGAATCGTAGGTCGCGTACGAGG
>SXOW01000520.1 GCA_005778315.1 Acidobacteriota bacterium | reverse complement strand
CTTCACTCTGAAAACCAGTGTGGCACCATGGTGATCCCAAATTCGGGCAACCGTTTACAGGTTATCGCAGAGATCAGACGAGCCTGAAGTCTTTGGCTCTGCGTGCGAGTGAGCAATTGCTTACTGTCTGCCCCGTGGAGCTCGGTGCGACGCGGGGTTTCACCACGGGCTGCCAGCGGTAGACTATTCCCGGTTGAGGTCCAGTTGTTCCCGGCCAATGACACAGACACGGAGGAGCCGCCAGATGCGTCGCAGACCGCACGTCACACACCGGGCCGTGGCGCTGGCGACGCTGGTCCTGGCGCTCGCGGGGGCCCGACCGACCGAGGCGCAGCCGGCCCGGGCGTTTGTCCCCGTCACCGACGCGATGCTGCAGGACCCGGCACCGGGCGACTGGTTGATGTGGCGTCGTACCCTGAACGGGTGGGGCTACAGTCCGCTGGACCAGATCACCCGGGACAATGTCGGCGACCTGCGGATGGTCTGGACGAGGGCGCTGAGCACCGGCAGCCAACAGGGGACACCGCTCGCCTATGGCGGTGTGCTCTACATGCCGAATCCGAAAGACGTCGTCCAGGCGATTGACGCCTCGACCGGCGACCTCATCTGGGAGCACCGCCGTCAGAACCCGGAAGACGTCTATCGGCGAACCGGCAGCTTCCTGTCCGAGAACAATAGGAACCTCGCCATCTACGGCAACTTCATCATCGATACCAGTGTCGACGGTCACGTGTTTGCGCTCGAGGCCGCGAGCGGCGAGGTCGCGTGGGACACGGAGATTCTGGACTACGAGACCCACCCCGCGATTCAGGGCTCCGGACCGATTGTCGCCAACGGCAAGGTGATTTCCGGGCGCAGCTGCCTGGCGCTCGGTGGGCCGGAGGCGTGCGTGATCACCGCCCACGACGCCGAGACCGGGGCTGAGCTCTGGCGACGGCGCACCATCCCGGGGCCGGGCGAGCCGGGTGACGAGACCTGGGGTGGGGTGCCGTTCGAGGAACGGAAGCATGTCGGCACCTGGATGGTGCCGAGTTATGACCCCGAACTCAATCTGCTCTACACCGGGACGTCAGTGACCTCACCCGCGCCGAAGTTCATGCTGGGGGGCACCAAGGGCAAGCACCTCTACCACAACTCCACGTTGGCGATCGATGCCGACACGGGCGAGATCCGGTGGTACTACCAGCATCTGATCGATCATTGGGACCTCGACCATCCCTTCGAACGGCTCCTGGTGGATACCGCGGTCGCTCCGGACCCCACCGCGGTCGAGTGGATCAATCCGCGGTTGCGCCCCGGCGAGACCAGGAAGGTGATTACCGGGATTCCGGGGAAGACCGGGCTCGTGTATACGCTCGACCGCGCGACCGGTGAGTTTCTGTGGGCCACGCCGACCGTGGCCCAGAACGTCATCAGCCACATCGACGGCGCCACCGGCGCGGTGACCGAGAACTCCGAGGTCGTGTTCACCGGGCTTGGGCAGGAAGTCCTGTCCTGCCCGTCCTGGATCGGCGGAAAGGACTGGGAAGCGGGCGCCTACAGTCCGTTGACCAACACCATGTTCTACCCGCTGCGTAACACCTGCGCCCGTGTAGTGGCGACGATGGACGGTGGGCTCGCGATCTACCGTCTGGCGGCCAGGTTCCAACTCGCGCCCGGCACGGACCAGCTCGGCACCGTACGCGCCATCTCGGTCGAGACCGGTAGGACGACCTGGCTCCACGAGCAGCGGGCCGGCACCATGTCGCTGGTGACGACCGGTGGCGGATTGGTGTTCGGCGGCGACGTCAACGGGCGGTTCCGTGCCCTCGATCAGGACACCGGTGACGTGCTGTGGGAGATCAATCTCGGGTCGCCGGTGACCGGCTTTCCGATCAGCTTCTCGGTGGACGGCCGTCAATATGTCGCCGTCAGCACCGGCAGCGCCGCGACCGCCTCCGGCTTCATGGGCCTGACGCCGGAACTTCGCCCGAGCGCCGGGAACAACCTGTTCGTGTTTGCGTTGCCCGCGCGAAACTGACTCGCGTCTCCACGTTCACACACCACCAGAGCACCGGCGTCGAGGTCAGGCCTCCGAACGGGTGCGCAGATAGGCGCGACCTGTGAGAACCATGGCGCCGAGGCCCAGCCAGGTCGAAACCAGCCAGATCAGCCGCCCGAGGTAGGGAATCGAGAACAGCGCGTACAGCATCACGATGCCGACGGCCATCGCGAGATAACGCGATGCGCCGGGTCGCCCGGCCAGCGTCAGCAGTCGTGTGCCGGTCCAGAGGGCCACGGGGAGTTTGGCCACATACAGGGCCACGAGGAACAGGAGCACGGCGGCGAGGCCGACTGGAAGCCCAATCACCGTGACCATCACCACGATGGAGCCGGCGGGGACGACCAGGAAGGCGGCGAAGCCCAGCAGGGCGCCAACCGTCGTATTCCCCGAGATCGTCGCGGCCAACTGAGGGAGGAGACCGCGGAACAGCGCGATCGCCAGGATCCCGGCCAGCAGCGCTGCGGCGGCCTGCCAACCCCAGAACAGCAGCCGTCCGGTCGTGATGTCCGACGCCCGGTCGTCGTCGATCAGCTCGTTGTACACGACCGTGCCGCCCACCCGCGCCGCCTCCTCCGGGCTCAGAGGCGTCCGCGCGCGGTAGTCGAGGTTGCCGTCGATACGGGCGCCCGGGCCGAGCGCGACACGATCGGCGCGGAGACGCGCGTTGCCCCGCACGCGGCCACGCACGGTGACCGCGCCGCCCACCGCTCGCAGGTTGCGGTCCACGGTTCCATCGACGTCCACAGTCGCGCACGCGGCCCTGACGCCGCCGGTGACTCGGGCCGACTCCAACAGGTGACACCGGTTGCCGGCCACCACGACGTCGCCGTCGATCGCGGCGTCCACGGTGATGAGCTCACCGGCCAGCCGCGTCGAGTCGCCGACGGAGCCTCGAATGTCAATGGTGCGAGCCGCCGCAAAGAGGTCGCCGTCGATCGGCCCGGTAGTCTGAATCCGCTGCCCCGCGGCCACCAGATCCCCTTCCAAGCTCCCGGCGATCTCGATCGACTCCCCCGCGGCGTAGAAATCCCCCTGGCGGGTCTCTCCGGCCGGGACCCGTACCGTTTGACCGGCATCCATCTGCTGAGCCGCTGCCGGCATCGGTCCGGCGGTGAGGGATACGACAAGCGTCAACCAGATGGGCGTTGTGCGAGCCATGGTCGTGCCTCCACGTCTCTGAAAGGACGTCTCGATTGTCGGCCCCTCGTTGGGCGCGGCGCAACCGCACATTTGTCAACGGTTGTCTCTGGCACGCGAGCGGTCGGGATTCGACACCAGCCGGCCGTGTGCGGCTTGGCCCGGCAGGCGCCTCGCCCGGCAACCTACCAGGGGAAGATTTCGCGGAGCTTGCGGGCCTGTCGCCGGGATAGCGGCACGGTACCCGCGCCGGGGCATACGATGATGTAGGTGCCCGCGTGGGCCGGCTGAATCTCGGCAACCCGGGCGAGGTTGACCAGGCAGCTTCGGTGGGCACGGAAGAAACGCCGGTCGAACTGTCGTTCGAGGTCGGACAGGGTCTGGTCGACGAGGAATCGCCCGGTGTCGGTTCTGGCGAAAACGAGCGTGTCTTCGGCCTCGAACCACACGATCTCGCGCGGATCGATCAGCAGGATCGCCGCGCCCCGCCGCACGCTGACGCGGTCGGGGCGCACGGGTGGCTCGTCGGTGCCCCGGCTGATCGAGCGGCGCAACTCATCGAGCTGGTCGAGGACCCGGCGGGCTGACTCGGCGTCGCCCATCCGATCCCGGGCTCGCGCGAGCGCCTGGGCGAATCGTTGGCGCCCGACCGGCTTCAGGAGATAGTCGACCGAGCTCACCTCGAACGCCGGCACCGCGTAGGTGTCGAATGCGGTGACAAAGATGACATGCGGCACGTGCCGCACCCGTTTCAGCACGTCGAAGCCGCTGCCCTCGGGCATCTGCACGTCCAGGAAACAGAGGTCGGGTGCCACGTCGTCGACCAACCGGACGGCCGCGTCGGCGTCGCCGGCTTCACCAGCCAACTCGAAGTCCGGCGCGGCCGCGAGCAGCCGTTTGATCCGGTCACGCGCCGGCTTCTCGTCGTCGATGATGACGCAACGGTACGTCACGATGGAGTCTCTCGGCCCTCCGGCCTGGACGGGGCAAGCGGTGTCGTGGGGAGGGTGAGCCGGGCCCGGGTTCCTGCCCGGTCTGGTGCCGTGGAGAGTTCGAGGGTGGCGCGGCCCCCATAAAAGGTCTCGAGTCGGCGGGCGATGTTCCCGAGGCCGTGCCCGTCGCGAATCAGGGGACCACCGTCGTCGGGCAGACCGACGCCGTCGTCGAGGACATCGATGCGCAACGTCGAGCCTTCCACCGCGGTCGTCACCTCGATGCAGCCACCCCGTGCCCGCGGCGCCAGCCCGTGCCCCACGCCATTCTCGAGCAGCGGCTGCAATACCAGACCGGGCACCCGGACGGCGAGCGACCTGGGGTCGACGCGCCAGACGACCCGCAGTCGATCACCGAACCGAGCCTGCTCGATCCGCAGGTAGCCTTGTGTGAAGGCAATCTCGTCCGCCAGCGGGACCGAGACCGTGTCGGCTACGTCGAACGCGTAGCGGAACAGGTCCGCCAGCGTCTCGAGCAACTCCTCAGCCGCGCGCACGTCCTCCTCGAGTAACGACGTGATGGTGTTCAGCGTGTTGAAGAAGAAGTGCGGGTTGATACGCGCCTGCAGCGCGGCCAGCTCGGCGCGCGCCGCTTCTTCTCGCAGTCGCGCGTCGACCAGTCGCACTTCCTCCATCTCCCGCAACGTGTCTTGCAGCCGCAGTCGCATCTGCTCGTAGCCGAGCACCACGCTGCCGATGACCAGGGCCAGAATCGCGTTGATGACGACGACGCCGACCGCCTGGCGCAGCTCGTTCAGGACGAAGAGCGGGTAGACGCCGAGCACCGCCAGGCTGCCGAGGACCGCGCCGGAAAGCAGCGTCAGCACGAGCAGGGGGAACCGCAGCAGACCCGAGCGGCCCCGAAGACGCGGAAACAGCCAGACCGACCCGACCATGGCCGTGAGCCCGACCACGTTGCCGAACAGCACCGAGATGACGAGAATCGGACGCTCGACACCACCGCCCTGAAACACGCCGACGGCCAGCCCGATGGCGAGGCCCGCAAGGCTGCTGGCTCCGACCCAGAGCACCAGCTGGCGCGCGATGCGAGCGCCAGGGGCTGACCCCGTCATCGCACCCTCGCCAGGACGAGGGTGACATCGTCGTGGGCGTCGACTGGGCCACTCCACTGGAGGAGGGCGTCGAGCACCGCCTGGATGATGTCGTCGAGCGGTTGGTCGCGTCGGGCCCGCAGCAGATCGGCCAGCCTGGTCGAACCGAATTCGTCGCCGTCCGGCGCCGGAGCCTCGGTGACCCCGTCGGTGAACAGCGCCAGCAGGTCGCCTGGTGCGAGCGTCTGGCCTCCGGTGTCGTAGGTCGAGCCCTCGAACAGGCCGATCGGCAACCCACCCGCATCGCACCGGTTCGTGGTCTCTCGGCCCACCAGGATGGCCGGGAGGTGTCCCGCGTTGCTGTAGGACAGTCGCCTGGTCTCGGTATCGAAACTGGCGACAAAGGCCGTGGCATACCGAGCCGCGGACGATGCGCGGAAGAGGGCGTTGTTGACGCTGGCGTTGAGCGTGCCTGGGTCCAGCGCGGTCGGAAACAGGCTCCGCACGGAGGCCTGCAAGCTGGCCATGAGCAAGGCCGCCGGAACTCCCTTTCCGGAGACGTCGGCGATGACCAACCCCACTCGACCGTGGCCAAGCGGCAGATAGTCGTAGTAGTCGCCGCCGACCGCGATGGCCTGGCGACAGATGCCAGCCAGTTCCAACCCTGGAATATCTGGAAGATCGTGTGGCAGCAGCTCGCGCTGGACATCCCGTGCGATCCCCAGCTCGCGTTCGAGCGCGTCGCGTTCCCGGAGGACGCGATACGACGACTCGATCTGTCGGCGCATCCGGTCGTAGGTGCCGAGGGAGAAGGCGACCAGTCCCGCCAGCACCGTGTTGCCGGTGAAGATCAGGAGACCGATCCGAAACTGCGCCAACAGATACAGCGGTTCGATCAGGACCGCGACGATCGACCCGAAGAATGTCCCCGACAACAGGATCAAAGAGTCGAGCACCAGGCGCAAAGCGAAGGGCAACCTGGCCAGGAGCGGAAAGACCAGCCGCGCCGACACGTACGCGCTGTAGCCGACGACTTGGGAGAAGAGCAGGCTCAGACGGAGGACCGGGCCGAGCTCGACGCTGGCGCCGAACGAGATTCCCGCCGCCACGGCCACGCCCACTGCGGCCCAGGCGGTGGTCCACGCCACCAGAAACCGCCAGCCGGGGGTCAGGACCGCGTCGGCCGGGCGTTGCACCAGTGTCCTGGAAGGAGGTAGGGGCACGGGAGGAACCAGGTTCAGGCGGCCATCGTAGCATTCCGCGCGACGAGATTCAGGCTGCGCCTCAAAGGCGATCCTCGACTCAGGTCAGCGTCCGGCTCGGGTGTTTGCCTCGTCGAACAGCAACTGGATGAAGTTCCGCCGCGGTCTGCCCGGCGAGGAACGAGGCGTTGGCGCCCTTGAAGGCGTCGCAATTGGTCACCGGCGGACAGCTGGTTTTCATGAGGCTGGCCTTGGCGTTCTCGTGCGCCACGATCCGCTCGACGTTGCTCCCGGTGTGGTCGAAGTGGGTGTGAGTGTTGATGATCATCGCAATCGGCCTGTCGGTGACCGTCCGCAGTTGCTCCAGGATGGCCTCGCCCTGACCCGCCACCTTGGTGTCGACCATCACGACCCCGCCGTCCGCGATATAGAAGAGCGTGTTCCCGCACATGCATCCACCGTGGAGCACGTAGAGCTTGTCCCTCAGGTGCTCCAGCCGGAGCGACGGGGTCTGGAACGACGGCTGGGCCGTCAGGCCCACCGACACGAGGCCGCCGACGAGGAGCGACGAGAGCATGCAGGCTCTGACCATTGGAAATGTCCTTCTGGGATGCGCGCTTCGCGGCGGAGTCACGTCGGCCGTGCCCATTAAGTAAGTTATTGCTCACCATATCACGGGCTGGGATGCCCCCATGCGACGCCCGCTCGTCGCCGTAGTGGCGTTGACCCCCCTCGTCGCGTCGGCGCAGACCGCGCCGCGGACGTCATGGGGCGACCCGGACCTGCAGGGCGTGTTCGACTACAGCAGCATCACGCCGATGCAGCGCCCGCAGCAATACGCCGACCGCGAGTCTGTTCTGGATGGATCTTGGCACGAAGGTCGTTGAGGATCGACGGACATCCCTCATTATCGACCCCCCCAACGGCCGGTTCCCGCCCATGACGGAGGCCGGCGCCGCCGCGGCCAAGCTCCGCAAGGGGTTCGGTGCGATCATGCCGGCCGACGACCACCTGGAGATGGGGTATGGCGACCGGTGCCTGGCAGTGCACGGCCTGCCGTTCGTCCCGCTGCCGTACAACAGCACGGTCCAGTTCTTTCAGACACCTGACCATGTCGCGATCTACGGCGAGAGCAACCGCGTCTGGCGCATCATTCCGCTGGCCATCGACCACAGCCCGCACGGCATCCGGCAGTGGCTCGGCGATACCCGGGGGCGGTGGGAGGGTGACACACTCGTGGTGGAGACTACGCACTTCTCGAATCTGCTGCAGCAGATCGGCTCCGGCCTTGGCATCCGCAAGCTGGAGGAACGTTTCACGCGCGAGAGCGACGGTGTCATCCGGTACGAGTTCACGCTCGACGACCCCCAGCGGTGGACCCGTCCGTACACGGCGGCGTTGTCGATGCGCAAGATCGAGGGCCTGGTCTACGAGGTGGCGTGCCACGAGGGGAACTACGCGCTCGAGAACATCCTGCGCGGCGCCCGGGCCGCCGACGGGACCCCCGACGAACCGGTGAAGGAGCCGGGCGCCTTGTGCTTCGACTGCGAACCCCCGCGATGACCACTGCGCGGCGGACCGACCGGGGGAAGCGCGGCATCGCCATCGCCGTGGTGCTCACGGTGTTGGCGGTGGCGTTCCTGCCAGGTCTGGACGATCTGGTGGAACAAGTGTTCCAGCAATATGTGGGAGCCGCGGCTTGCTGAAAAAGAAAGCCCGACGCCCTCCGTCAGGAGAACGCCGGGCTCGGTCCCTCGTGCGACAGACCTACTGACCCGCTCGCTGGTCGGCCACCCGTGCGCCGGCCAACATCGCGTCCATCGAGTAATTGCCCTCGTGGCACGCGTACTCGAACATCGCTTCCGGGTTGAGCCGCATCGGTAGATTCACCGTCCACGGCGCCGCCCAGGTCTCCAGGTCGGTCACCGTGTACTCGTACTCGAGTGTGGTGTCATCGACACGCTCAAACCGTTCGACCAGCGTCATCCCGTTGGTCGAACCACGCCAGTTCCGCTTCTGCGCGAAGTTGGTCGTCTCCACCACCAGCGTGTCCCCCTCCCAGTGCCCGCGCGAGTCGCCAGACCACTGGCGCACATCGCCGTCCAGAGGCGGCCGCCCGTCGAGCGGGATGACGCGCACCGTGTGCACCATCTCCGTCATCATCACGAGGTGGTCCGGGGTCTGAAAAATCTGGACGTTCTGGTTGTAGCCGCCCGGCGCAATCGGCGGGCCGGCGTTGAACCCCTGGATGCACCGATCGTAGGTGTTCAGGTCCGTGTAGGTGCCGGGCGATTCGACGGTGAACGACCCGCGGTCCGCCCGCGCCCGCTCCTGGCCGGCTGCGGTCAGGGCCGGCAGCCGCCCGTTCGGCGGATCGATGATGAGCGACGTGCGTCGGGTCCCGATGACGTTCGTGCCCTGGTCCATCCAGAAGTTGTTGTAACCGCCCACGTTCCCGCCAGCCTCCGTCCGCTCGGCCGGTCTGGTGTCGAGTGTTTCGACACGTTCGACCGCGCCTTGCTCGCGCTGGGCCGCTTCTTCGGCCGTCAGGAACGCCTTGTCTCCGAGGTCTTCCGGGCGCTCGAGCGGGGTGATGGTCCGAAAATCCCAGACGCCTTGCAGGTCCGGCGCGCCCCATCCGGTGGTCGGCGCATCCTGCGCCATCGCGCCGCCCGGTACCGCCAGCAACGCCACGACCGCGCCGAGCCACAGCCTGCGTGTCACTTGTCTGCCTGTCATGAAACTCTCCTCCCGGATGGCACTGTGATGCTGGGCAAGATACCACGAGCTACCGCTTTGAAGCGACCGACATCCGGCAGCATATCAGGATGGCTTTGTCTGCTATTGTCAGCTCCAGGGCCCGCGCCATGTTCAACGAGCCACATCCTTCCGACCCACCGCTGCTGGCCCTGCTCGGCCCCACCAACACCGGGAAGACCCACCGAGCCGTGGAGCGATTGCTCGAGCACGGGACGGGGATGATCGGGCTGCCGCTGCGGTTGCTGGCGCGAGAGGTGTACGACCGGGTCAGCGTACGGACCGGCGAGCGGGCGGTGGCGCTGGTGACGGGCGAAGAGAAGCGTGTGCCGGCGGCGCCGCGCTACTGGGTGTGCACCGTCGAGGCGATGCCTCTGGACCGGAGGGTCGACTTTCTGGCCGTCGACGAGATTCAGCTGGCCACCCACCGTGAGCGGGGCCACGTGTTCACGGACCGCCTGCTGCATGCGCGCGGCCGACTGGAAACCTGGTTCCTCGGTTCGAACACGATGCGTCCGGTGATCGCGGCACTGGTGCCGGGAGCGCAGATTCGCAGCCACGCCCGTCTGTCGACGCTGCGACACCTGGGTCGAGTGAAGGTGAGCGGTCTGCCGCCGCGCAGTGCCGTCGTGGCCTTCTCGATGGCGCGGGTCTGGGAGCAGGCCGAACGACTGCGCCACCGACGGGGCGGCGCCGCCGTGTGGCTGGGCGCGTTGTCGCCGCGCACGAGAAACGCGCAGGTGGCGCTCTACCAAAGCCGCGAGGTGGACTACCTGGTGGCGACCGATGCCATCGGCATGGGGTTGAACCTGGACGTCGACCATGTCGCTTTCGCCGAGCTCGCCAAGTTCGACGGCCACAGTCGCCGCACGCTCGACACGATGGAGATCGGGCAGATCGCCGGCCGGGCGGGACGGCATCTCAACGACGGCACGTTCGGTACGTTGGCACCGGCCGACGCGCTCTCCTCGTCGTTGGTCGCCTCGATCGAGCAGCATCGTTTTCCCTCGGCCCGACGAGTCATGTGGCGCAACCGGGACCTCGACTTCAGCCGTCTCACCGCACTGCTCGGCTCGCTCGAACAACCGCCCCCGTGCCGCGAGTTGCGCTTGACGGCCAAGGCCGCCGACAGCGACGCGCTGCGTCGCCTGGCCCGTGATCGGGCGCTGTGTGCCGCAGCCAGCACCGAGGCGGGTGTGCGGCTGCTGTGGGACGTGTGCCAGATTCCGGACTATCGACAGCTCGTGCTGGAAGATCACGTGGCGCTGCTCGGCGACGTCTTCCGCCAACTGGCCGGACCGTCCGGTCGCCTCTCCACCGACTGGACCGCGCGACGGATCGGCGGTCTCGACAACACGACCGGCGCGATCGACGATCTGCTGGCACGTCTGGCGTTCATTCGTACGTGGACCTACATTGCCCATCGAGCCTCATGGTTGGCCGACCCTGGTCACTGGCAGGCCCGGACCCGCGCCATCGAGGACCGTCTGAGCGATGCGCTGCACGAGCAATTGGTGGAGCGGTTCGTGGACCGCCGCCGGACGTCGGTGGCGGTGACCCGCCCCGTCGGCGGCGGGAAGCGCTGGCGGGGCGTCGGCCCATTCGCCGTGCTCGCCGACCTGGCCACGACCACGGCCGGGGGGCAACCGCCGCACAGCTGGCTCGAAGACCTGATCGACGCGCCCCCCGCGTTGATCACGGTTGATCCGGCGGCGGGGGTGTGGTTCCAGGGGCGGGCCGTCGCGCGCTTCGTGCGCGGGGCCGACCTGCTGCGGCCCGCGGTGGCACTGGTCACGGGCCTGGACGCGACCCGTGGGCTCCTGAGCCGGGTCGAACGCCGCCTGGTGGCGGCCGGCCGCGACCTGGTGTCGGACGTCCTGGCCCCGCTCAGGGCGGACGCGTTGCACGAGTCGGGGGGCGCCGTACGGGGCCTGCTGTATCAGCTCGAGCAGGGTCTCGGTACGACCTCGGCCGTGGCCGCGCGCGAGCAACTGCGGGCCCTGTCGCCGGACGAACGGCGGTGTCTCGAACGGCACGGTATCCGACTGGGACACCACATGGTGTACGTCGCAGCGGCGTTGAAGCACGCTATGGTCGAGCGCCGCGTGGCACTGGCCGCCGCGTGGTGGGGCCCCGGTGTCGCGAGCCCCGCCCCGTCCACCGTGTCGATGGCGGTCGACCAGCCCCAGCCCGACGCGCTGTTCCAAGCCATCGGCTTTCCCCGCGCCGGTGGGCGCGCCGTGCGGGCTGATGTGCTGGAGCGGGTGGCCCAGGCGCTCGCGCTGGCCGCGCGGCGGGGGCCGTTCACGCTCGACGACCGGATCCGGCAGCGCCTGTCCTGCCCCGCCGTGGATGTGCCGGCCGTGGTCGAGGCCCTCGGTTACCGCGCGCTCGGCGAGGGCCGCTTCGAGCGTCAGCGTCGCGTCGAGCGCCAGCGCCGCCACCGTCGCCGCTCGCCTGCGGCCTAACCCGACCGTCGAAGTCGAAGAACACCTCGTCGAACGTGTCGGTCTGGATCCGCCGTCCCGGCTTGACGCCGAAGACGCGTACGAAGAACGCTTCCGACGCGGCCCGGTCGGCCACGATGAGTCGGGCACCCGCCACCCGAGGTGGCCCGTCCTGCTCAACGATCTTGATGGCGTTACCGCTGGGGTTACGGGCAATCGCGATGCGCACGCCGCCGGTGGCGTCGCCCGAGTACTCGGGCACGGGGTGGTGCGCCGCCGTGAATCGCGCGATCACCGCGTGGATCATACGCCGTACCGGATACCCATCAGGGCGCACCGCCTTCGACCACGCCAATGGTGAGTGCATACTTACTTTACCACGAACAACCGGTGGAGCAACCACGGGCTGCTAGCGGCCGAAGGCGCCGTACCAGACGCGCTGGTCCTTCTTTCGCTGGAACCGCTCGACCAGCCGAAGGCCGGCCTCGTCGAGCGCCGCCAGGACGCCCGCCTCGCACTCCGGGTCGATCTCGATGAGCACGCTGCGCAGACCAGGGTCCCGGAGCACCGCGGTCGCGCCGCGGAGCAACCGGTCCTCGACGCCGTCCACGGCAATCTTCATCAGGGTGGGGCGCGGCAGGCCGAATTCGGTGACCACGAGGTCCAGCGGCGCCGCCAGCATCGGCTGGCAGGTGCCCTTGGCCGGCGCGTCAGCCCCATCCGGCGTCCACCGCGCGGTGTCGAATCGGTGCTGGCTCTGTCCCGGCTCGACCGAGTGGTAGCGGAACCGCTGGACCCCGGCCGTGTCGGAGAGCGGCAGCGGCACCGGGATGATTCGTCCCGAGAACCGGTTGAGCTGGATGTTCTCGCACAGGCGGGCGAAGCTGTTGTATCCCGGCTCGAAGGCGACCACCGTGCCCCGGTCGCCGAGGTTGGCCGCGCCGATCAGGGAGAACACCCCGACGTTCGCGCCGATGTCGTAGAGGACGTCGCCGGACCCGACCTGGGCGTCGAGCCAGGCGACCGTCCACGGCTCCTTCTTCGCCGGGTCGAGCCGCCACTTCTGTTCCGCGTCCGTGCTGACCAGGATATGCAGCGTGTGCGGCTCGTAGACGACGCGTCGCTTCTCCGCACCGGCGGGTCCGGCCGCCACGTTCTTCTTCTTCTTCGTGCGCGGTGTATCGGTGGACGGCGGGGGCTCGACCGCCCGCGGTGCGCGACCGCCGGACGCCGTGGGCCGCGCCGGCGGCCGAGGGGGCCGGGCGCGTCGAGTCAGCTCGGCCAGCAGGTCTCTGGGCTTCGCCGCCCATCGCCGCCAGCTCGGGCGCACCTCCTCCCTGGCAAACGACTCGATCTCGTCGGCCAGCACCCCCGAGGCCGGTGTGTCCGCGCCGCGCGGGAGCACGAACTGCTGGATGAACGCGCGCGGTCTCTCCGCGTCGGCAGCGCCGGCCAGTCCGTCGGCGAGCTGCTCGACATGCT
>SXOW01000519.1 GCA_005778315.1 Acidobacteriota bacterium | reverse complement strand
GGCTTGTTTTCCCCAGACCACCACTCGATGCCACTCCGTCTTTTCCTGACGCTGACCTGCCTTGTCGTTCCAGATGTCGGTCGTCGCGAGGCTCAGCGTGGCGACCGCCGCGCCTCCAGGGGTATACCGGATTTCCGCGTCCCGTCCGAGGTTGCCGACAATAATGACCTTGTTGACCGTTCCCATACATCTCCCTAACGCTGCCCGTCACGCAACCACGACCCTCAGCCCCACGGCGCCCGGCGCGTTCAGCTCACTGCTACCGTCCCACCGCTACCGTTCGATGCGGTCCAGCGCCTGCTGGGCCAAATTCGCCATGTTGTCGTCCGGGTGGTTCCGCACGACCTGCTCGAACGCCTGCCTGGCCAGTTCCGGCTCATTGAGCCGCCCGAGTGTCAGACCGCGTTTGTAGAGCGCCTCAGCGACCTTGTCGCCGTCTGGATAGCCGGTAATGACCTGCTCGTAGGCAGCCAGCGCTTCTTGAAACTGTCCGTTGGCGTAGTGGTTGTCACCTATGAAGAATTGCGCGTCGTCCGACAGTTCGGAGCGCGGGAACGCACTCAGATACGCCTCGAACCCCTGAATGGACAACGCCCACTGACCAGTCGCGTAATCACCCCACGCCTGCTGATACATGCGCTGAGGCGAAATCCCGGGATCAATCGGGGCAACGGGGACGGACGCTTGCATTCCAACCCCTGTCGCAGCTGTCGGCAGTCCGGTTTCAGGGTCCACCGCCAGTTGCGTCAATCGCGGTGCCCGCAGCTTCGACATACCGACGCGTACCGATTCGACCTCTTGCGACAGTGACGACACCCGTACGTTGGTCTCGTCTATCTTCTCGCGAACGATCCTGACCTGGCCGGCCACGTTGTCGACCGCCAGTTTCTGATCCGCGAAGGCCCGCCGCGACGCGTCGTCCTGCGCGTCAAGCCGCGTGAGCAGCGTCTGAAGCGTGGTGTCCAGCGTGCCCAGCATCAGATTCAGCCGCATGCCCTGTTCCTGGAGCATCCGAATGTCGGCCATCATCTGCTGATGCTCTCGGTCGGCGCCGGAGACCGGCGCCGCGACCACGAGGGCGCAGATCCAACCGAGCGCGAGCGAATGGAGGAGCCGTTTCATGAAAGAACCTCGTCAAGTACGTGCGTTCCCACGCCTATATCCTACCGTGCCTCGGCGGCTCCGGCTATTTCGATGAAATGACAAAGTGCGCGCGCCGATTCGAGGCCCACGCCCTATCGTCGTGTCCGGGATCAAACGGGAATTCCTTGCCATAGCTCACGGTACGGATCCGGTTGGCGGCGATGCCGAGTTCGACCATGTATTGCTGAGCCGCGAGCGCACGGCGTTCGCCAAGACCCAGATTGTATTCGGCCGTGCCCCGCTCGTCGCAGTGTCCTTCGATGGTCACAACCCAGGTGGGAAACCGCCGCATGATGTCGGCGTTCGCCTCCGCAGCCCGCCGACCCACGTCGTCAAGTTCTGAGCCATCCAAGGCGAAGAACACCGGCTCAAGCGGAGACTCCCGATTCAGCTCTTCGAGGGTGCGTCGAGAGAACTCGTCGTCGGGATCCAAAATGTCCGGTGGCACCAACGGTGGCGGCGCCACCGGTGGAGGGGGCGTCACCGGGCGAGGAACGGGTTCATCGCTGATCTCTGGCGGCGGCGGTAGGGGAGACGTCTCCGGCGCCACTGGCGGCGGTTCGCTCACGCAGGCCTGCAGCCCCAAGGTGGCCACCGCCAACGTGGCCACCGCCATCCATGACGGAGTTCTTCGGACGTGCATCCCTAATCCCTTTCCTACTCGCCGGCCGCCATCGCGAGCGCCGTTCGGCGTCACCGCGACCAACTCGGCATCTCGTTATTGCCAGTGGACGTCAATCGACGGAGGTTCTTTCCGTCGCGGTCAATGGTGTAGATCTGTTTCAACCCGCTCCCGCGCGTTGAGGTAAAGGCGATGTGTCGTCCGTTGGGGGAATAGCTCGGACTCTCGTTGGACCCGAGCCCGAATGTCAGCTGTCTCACCTCATTCGTTGCGAGATCCAGCACTTTGATGTCGTGCCCGGGGCCCGTCTTCGATGAATACGCCACCTCGTTGAACGGCGCGGGAGACCACGTGGGCCGGTCGCAGTATGTCTCGTAGGTCAAACGCCGTAACCCGGTACCATCGGCGCCCATGACGTAGATCTGGGGCTGGCCGGCACGGTCAGACGTGAACGCGATCTGCTGGCCGTTCGGTGACCAGGTTGGGCTGGTGTCGATAGCCGGGTTGCTGGTCAGCCGCTGTAGGTTCGTCCCGTCCACGTTTGTCACGTAGATATCGCTGCTGTTGTCGCGATTCGAATTGAAGGCGACCCGGAGCCCGTCAGGCGAAATCGCGGACAGCGAGTTGTGAATACTCGCGGTGCCTCCCGCCGGCGTCGTCATGCGCCCCTCGAAGAGGTGCGACAGCACGACATCGGGAAACCCGGACAGATAGGACGTATAGCCGAGCGCACGCCCGTCCGGCGACCAGGACGGGAACAAGTTGAGGGTCCGTGTGACGGTGACACGACGCACGTTGGCGCCGTCATAGTCGGCGAAGTACACCTCCTTCACCGGCCGATCCTCGACCAGGCCAAGGGCTGATTCGCCATCACGGTCGCTGACAAAGGCAATGCGCGTTCGCGCGACGCCCTCCACACCGCGCTGCTGGCGGTGAATCTCATCTGACAACTGATGTGAATAGCGCCGCACGTTCTCAGACGACCCGGTGTACTGCACGCTGAATGCGTTGTCCTGCGTCCGAACCGAAAACAACCGGGCGGTGATCTCGAGTTGGCTTCCACTCAGCGCCTGCACAGCACAGCTCACGACGCCGTCGGCCCCGAGTTCGGCCCACCGATCGAACGCGACCTCGCCAATGGACCGGGCGACGGGAATGGTGCCGTACACGTCGCGGGGAATCATGCGGAACTCGCGCTCGTAGTCCAAGTCGTCCCAAAGCACTTCCGCAATCGTGCGCGCGGCGGCGGCGGTCGACTCGTCAGGGGTCAGCGCCAGGCAGTCTGGCACGGCGAAGCTAGGTGGTCTGCCCACATCGCCCCCGATGACCAGATCGATTTCATCCCGCTGTTGTGCCTGGCCGTTCGTCACGAGGAGGGCCGCCACTCCGACGACAACGGAGGTCCACGACAGTCGAGGATGGATACGAGTCGTCATCATCACTGGTATTCGAAAGTAAGGTTCACGGTCAGCTGGGTTTCCAAGAACGGGTTGGGGAGCGGCGGCACTCTGGCGGTCAAGAGCAGTGCGCGCTCGGCACTCATATCCAGCGCCAGGTAGCCGCTGGCTCGCTTCCGCACGATGTTGGTCAGGGTGCCGTCACGCTGGATCGTGAATCTCATGACCACCGTGCCGGCCTGCTGCTGTTGGTCAACCCAGCGCCGTCTGATCAGATTTGCCAACACACCCAGGTATTCCGGACAGCAAAAACTGCCCATGTCGAGATCACCGCCAAATCCAAGTCCGCCGGCTGACAGCCCAGTCCCCAGACCGCTTGCTCCGGTATCGGCCACGGCGTTGCCTGGACGCAGCTCGGGTCCTCGCGTGGGGGTACTGCCGCGCGCCTCATCGGGTGCGGTCTCGACTGGAATCTCTCGTTGCGGCATTCTCGGCGCGTCGGGAACCGCCAGGACTTCCTCGGGCGGGGCCGGCGCCGGTGGCTGCACCCACTGCTCCTGTTCCGCTTCCTGGGCCGGCACTATCTGTTGCACCGGTTGTGCCGTCAGCGCCGTCTCCCCCCCCTGACTGGGCCCGACGGGACCGCCAAGGCTGATCGTCAT
>SXOW01000518.1 GCA_005778315.1 Acidobacteriota bacterium | reverse complement strand
GGTCTTGTGGTGTTCAGCGCGCACGGGGTGGGCCCCGCCGTCCACGCTGAAGCCGAGCGACGCTCCCTGCGGGTCATTGATGCGACCTGCCCGCTCGTCAGCAAAGTCCATCACGAGGTGGTGCGATTTGTCGACGCGGGGTATCACATTCTCTTCATCGGCCACGCCGGGCATGAGGAGGTCGAGGGGACCATGGGTCACTCGCCCGAACACACGACACTGGTCGAGAACGTCGAGCAGGCGCGCACGGTCGAGGTCCCTGAGCATCGAAGACTGATGGTGCTGACTCAAACGACGCTGAGCATGGACGATACGCAACACGTGGTCGACGCGCTCCGGGAGCGTTTTGGACACCTGGAGCTGCCGCCGGGAGACGACATCTGTTACGCCACCCAGAATCGGCAAAACGCGGTCAAGGCCATGTGCGAGGCCGGGATAGGGCTGTTGCTCGTGGTCGGGTCCGAAAACTCCAGCAACGCCGCCAGGCTGGCCGAAATCGGAGAGGTCCGGGGTATCGCCAGCCACTTGATCAACAGTCATGAGGATATACGTCCGGAGTGGCTCGAAGGGGTCACCCGAGTCGGGGTCACCGGCGGGGCCAGCACGCCCAGCTCGGTGGTGCAGGATGTCGTGACACGACTCGAAGCGCTCGGGATCGGGGAAGTGGAACCCTGTGTGACCGCCGAAGAAAACACCGTATTTCAACTGCCCGCGCTACTCCACGCGTAGCCGGGTACCAGATGGATCCGGCGGCGTATGCCGTGCGGAAGCGCTCAAACAAGGCGGGTTGGAGCCCCGTGCGACGTGCAAGCAAAGGTATCAGTGCTTCGGATACAGCCGGACCGCGAGGGGGTGCTCGGCTGGTGGACCCCTGACGGCGTCCGTCTGCCCGAAACGGGCGAAGACGCGGTGGCAAGAGCGGTCCATCATGTCGCCGCACCAATCCGACTGGTAGACGTCGACGGCCAACTCGGCGTGGCACGAGGCGGAACAGCCACCCTTGACACCGGGACCGCCCCCACGGCGGGGTCTCGGCAGCTCGTGGGGTATGCACCGGCTTTTCGGCCGGATCAGCTGGGCGACCGCGCGTTCTGTGACACCCACGGTCTTGTGTACCCGTACATCGCGGGCGCCATGGCCAATGGCGTGGGGTCTGAGGCGCTCGTCGAGGCGATGGCTCGGGCTGGCATGGTCGGTTTCTTTGGCGCCGCGGGACTCTCCCTCGACCGTATCGAGGCCGCGATCGACCGGATTCAGCGTGCGATCGGGGACCGGCCCTATGGCTTTAATCTGATTCACACCCCGGCCCAACCGCAAAGTGAAGCCGCCGTTGTCGACCTCTACCTTCGCCGCGGCGTCCGTCTCGTCAGTGCCGCCGCCTATCTCAGGCTCACGCTCCCGTTGATCCGCTACCGCGTGGCCGCTATCCATCGCGACGCCACCGGCGCCGTCGTGACCCCCAACAAGATCATCGCCAAGGTCTCTCGGGTCGAGGTCGCTCGTCAGTTCTTTTCGCCGCCGCCGCCGGAATTGGTGCAAGCGCTGGTCAACGAGGGACACGTGACCCCTGAGCAGGCGTCCATGGCGGCCGAGATTCCGGTCGCCCTGGACCTGACGGCGGAAGCGGATTCGGGCGGCCACACCGACAATCAGCCGGCCATCGCCCTGATCCCAACGATGCTCGCCCTGGCCGAAGCGATGCAGACGCGCCACGGATACCGCACGCCGTTGCGCGTCGGCGCGGCCGGCGGCATCGCGACGCCCGAGTCGGCGGCCGCGGCCGTTGCGATGGGGGCGGCGTTCGTGCTGACCGGCTCCATCAACCAATCCTGTGTGGAAGCCGGGACGTCCCCCGTGGTGCGCGACATGTTGGCTCGGTCGAGCCAGGCCGACGTCACGATGGCGCCGGCCGCGGATATGTTTGAAATGGGCGTGCAGGTGCAGGTGCTCAAGTGGGGTACGATGTTTGCCGTCCGAGCGCGCAACCTGTACCGTTTGTACCGTACGCACGCGTCGCTGGAAGAGATCCCGGCCGCCACGCGGCAGGCACTCGAACGAGACTATTTTCGTGCGACGCTGGCCGACGCCTGGGCGAGTACGCGGGCCTACTTTGCCGTTCGAGACCCTGCGCAAGTCGCTCGCGCGGAAAGCGATCCAAAGCACCGCATGGCGCTGGTGTTTCGATCGTATCTGGGGCAGGCGTCGCGTTGGGCGAACATGGGCGACCCCTCGCGGAAAGGCGACTACCAGATTTGGTGTGGCCCCGCGATGGGGGCGTTCAACGAGTGGGCTCGAGGCTCATTCTTGGAGACGTCGGACCGGCGTGACGTCGTGACGCTGGGTATGAATCTGCTCGTGGGAGCGGCCGCGCTCGCACGGGTAGGATGGCTACGAGCGCAAGGAGTGTCGTTGCCGCGTGCGGCACGACGCTTCCTGCCACGCGACCGGGCGGAACTCGCCGCTCTAGTTGCTTACGAATGAGGACGACGGCTGTTGGCGCGACCGGGAGACACGAACACGGCCACCCAGAGTCCCATCGCCATTGTCGGCATGGGGTGTCTGTTTCCTCGTGCCCAGGGGCTCAAGGAGTACTGGCGCCTCATTCGTACCTCCGAGGATGCCATCACCGACGTCCCCCAGACGCACTGGGCGCTTGACGAGTACTTCCATCCGGACCCAGGCCGCGCGGATCTGACCTACTGCCGCCGCGGCGCCTTCCTTCAACCGACCAACTTCGATCCCACCGAGTTCGGGATTCCGCCGGCCGTTCTTGAGGCGACCGATACGGCCCAACTGCTGGGCCTTGTCGTGGCCAAGGCCGCGCTTGCGGACGCGGGTTACGGACCGGGGAGGGAATTCGACCGCACGCGCACCAGCGTCATCCTGGGCGTGACCGGCACCTTGGAGCTGGTCATTCCGTTGGGCGCCCGGCTCGGCCACCCGAAGTGGCGCCGCGCGATGCGAGAAGCGGGTGTCCCCGAAGAGGTCATCGAAGCGGTGATCGCACACATCGCGGACGACTACGTGGCGTGGCAGGAGAACTCCTTCCCCGGCCTCCTCGGCAACGTCGTCGCCGGCCGGATCGCGAACCGTCTGGATCTGCGAGGAACGAACTGCGTCGTGGATGCGGCGTGCGCGAGTTCTCTGGGCGCCGTCCACCTCGCCATGTTGGAGTTGGGGAGCGGACGGACGGACATGGTGCTGTCGGGCGGCGTGGATGCGCTCAACGACGTGTTCATGTTCATGTGCTTCAGCAAGACACACGCGCTCTCGTCGACCGGGGATGCGCGGCCGTTCGCCAAAGACGCCGACGGCACCGTGCTTGGCGAAGGCCTGGGGATGGTCGTGTTGAAGCGGCTGGCCGACGCGCAACGGGATGGCGACCGGATCTACTCGGTCATTCGAGGCATCGGCACGTCAAGCGATGGCCGCTCTCAGAGCATTTACGCCCCCCGCGCCTCGGGACAGACCCGCGCCCTGCGCGACGCCTACACGATCTGCGGTATCGCGCCGTCGACCGTGCAACTCGTCGAGGCGCACGGGACGGGCACAACCGTGGGCGATGCCGTCGAGTTCGACGCCCTGCGCACCGTGTACGCCACGGAGCCGTCCGCGGGCCCATGGTGCGCTCTCGGATCGGTCAAATCGCAAATCGGCCATACCAAAGCGGCCGCGGGCGCCGCGGGATTGATCAAGGCGGCGTTGGCCCTGCACCACAAGGTACTCCCCGCCACCATCAAGGTTGGCGAACCCAACCCACGTCTCGATATCGACGACAGCCCGTTCTATCTCCACACCGAGACGCGGCCCTGGCTCAGCACGACTGGTCAGCCCCGCCGGTCGAGCGTCAGCGCGTTCGGTTTTGGTGGCAGCAACTTTCATGCGGTGCTCGAGGAGTATGTCGGAGCCGACCCGATCGTGGCGTGGGACGGCTCCACGGAGATTGTGGCGCTCTCGGCGGACGGCATCGAGGCGCTACGCGATGACCTGCACGCCTGGCGCGTGTTCCTCAAGGCCACACCGCCCGCCGACGCCGTGGCCTTTCGCGCGCTGGAGTCACGCAGGCGCTTCTCGTCCGCCCATGCCCTGCGGCTCCTGGTCGTCATGGCCTCTGGCGCCGACACGTCGAAGACCTTGGAGGACGCCGCCGAGGCGTTCTCCACCAATGGTCACGAGCGGGCGTGGAGCCTGCCCGGCGTGTTCTTCGGCGCTGGCGCGCCAGCGGGACAGATCGCGTTCCTGTTCCCAGGCCAGGCGAGCCAGTACGTCGGGATGGGCCGCGACATCGCGTGCCTGTTCCCGGAAGCCCGAGAGGCGATCGCGCAGGCAGACGCCGCGGCGGCCTCACACGGCGGCACACCGCTGAGCGACGTCATCTTCCCGGTCCCGGTGTTCGATGACGCCGCACGCCTCACGCAGCAAGCTCAACTGACCAGAACCGAGGTCGCTCAACCTGCGATCGGCGCGGTGAGTCTCGCCATGCTGCGGGTCTTGCAGCGATTCGGGATCCGCCCCGACTACACCGCTGGCCACAGCTACGGCGAACTTGTCGCCCTGCGCGCCGCGGACCGGATCGACGACGAGGACCTCCGGCGGCTCTCGATCCTGCGCGGCCAGCTGATGGCAACCGGGACGGATGACCGCGGGACGATGGTGGCGGTACAGGCGCCGCTCGCGGAGCTCGATGGGTTGCTCGCCGATGAAGGCATGCACGCGGTCCTCGCCAACCGCAATAGCCCGAACCAGGGCGTGCTGTCGGGAAGCCGTGACGCCATCGACAGGGCCGTGCAGGCGTGCGCCGCGCGCGGCTGGCGAACCACGCCCTTGCACGTCTCGGCGGCGTTCCACAGTCCGCTGATGCAGGCGGTCCATGAACCGTTCCGACGCGACCTTGACCTCTTTGCGTTCTCGGCAGGCACCGTGCCGGTGTATGCCAACTGCACGGCCCAGCCCTACGGCGATGACGTCAGGGACGTCCGCGACACCCTGGCCCGTCAGCTCATCAGCCCCGTCAACTTCGTGGCCGAGCTCGAGCACCTGCATGCGTCGGGAGCGCGCACGTTCGTGGAAGTCGGTCCAGGCACCGTCTTGACCAGCCTCGTCCGCGCGACGCTCAGCGACCAGCCATGCGAGGCCGTTCCGATTGACGCATCGTCCGGTCGGGGCTCGGGGGTGACCGACCTGGCTCGTCTCCTGGCCCGACTCGGCGCCTTGGGACACCCGGTCGCCCTCGCTGCATGGGAACCGGACGCACAGGAACCCCGTCCGCTCAAGATGGCGGTTCCTCTGCTGGGCTCGAACTACCGGTCGCCACGACCACCCGCTTCCCAGGCGTCGCCGCCGGCGACGACGACCCGCACCACGACAATGTCTGGACAGACTGACGTGAGCACACACGCCAACGAATTGACTCGCGGCATGGCATACGGGCCCACCGCGGCCGACACGACGGATCCGGCGCCGGCGCGCCAACCACAGGCCGTGTCGCCCACGGCGCGCGCAACGCAATCACCGGTCTCGGCCGCGCCCACACCCTCTCTGGCCGCTGGCGTGCTCGAAGTCGTCCAGGAGGGGCTGCGAGCCATGCAGCGGCTCCAACAACAGACGGCTGAGGCGCACCTGCGTTTTCTCGAAGGACAAGAAGCGGCACACAAGACGATCCAGATGGTCATGGAGGGACAGCGGCGGCTCGCGGAAGGAGCGCCGGCTGGGTTCCACCTCGCGACGCCAGGCGCCAGCCCAGCCCAGCCGGCAGCGGCGCAGCGCCCCTCCATCGCCATGACCGAACTCGGCCCCATCGGGGCGCCGGGACCGGTCGCGGCCTCGGCGCGGCCGGCGGCCGCCGCTCTCGTGCCGACCGACCGGACCGAGCCACCCCCGGTGGCCTCCCCCCTCGAAGCGCCCGCGCCGACGACCACCGACTCGACACCGGCTCCAGGGGGCGTCCGTGCGGAGCAGACATTGCTGGAGGTGGTCGCCGAACTCACCGGCTACCCGATCGAGATGCTCGCCGTGGATATGGATCTCGAGGCGGACCTCGGCATCGATTCCATCAAACGTCTGGAGATCCTGGCGGCGGTCCAGACCCGCTTGCCCGACATGCCGGCGGTGGACTCCGCCTACGTAGGGAGCCTGCGTACGCTTCGCGACATCATCGATTACATGCGCGCGACCGACGGGGCGGCCGCAGTCGCGCCCGCGGCACCAGCCGAAGGGGCCGCCCCCCCCGATCTGGCGGTCGCCGACGGCGCCCGGATACGTCGATCGACCGGTACAGCGGCGACGCCGGTGGCTTCACCGACCCGGCGCGTGCTCGGCGCGGTCGCGCTCCCCACCGCCTCGCCGGGCGGACGCATCGAGCTCGCGGTTGGTCGCGAAGTGTGGATCGTGGACGACGGCACGACCCTGCCCCCGGCACTCTGCGACCCGTTCGCCGCACAAGGCCGTACCGCCCACGTCGTGCCGGCCGACGGCGGCCATGGAGGCCACAGCACGGCGCGCATCGGCGGTCTCATCATCCTGGGCACCCCCGATGCCGCGACGTCGACGTGGAGCGAAGCGGCTGAAAACCGGCTCAAGCACGCCTTCGCGTTGACCAAGCGGGTTGGCCCGATGCTGCGTGAGGCGGCCGCTGGCGGCGGTGCGATCTTCGCCACGGTCGCTCGCATGGACGGCGCCTTCGGCCTGACCGGCGGGAAGTTCGACGCCAGCCAAGGCGGTCTGGCTGGTTTGGCGAAGACGGTGGCTCGCGAATGGCCCGCACTCCGGTGCAGAGCGTTGGACGTCTCCAAGAGCTGGGCTGACGATGAGCGTGTCGCCGCCGCCATCGTCAGCGAGTTGGCCCTGGATGGTCCGATGGAAGTCGGTCTCGACCCGCACGGCCGGCGAGGCCTCGAACTGACCCAGGTCTCCATCGGCCCTGGCCCCGCACGTTGCGGCCCAGACGACGTCATCGTCCTGACGGGCGGCGCCCGCGGCGTGACCGCTGCCGCGGCCCGCGCGCTGGCGATGGAAACCCGGTCGACGCTCGTGCTGCTGGGTCGTTCCCAGGTCCCAGAGCCTGAACCGGCGTGGCTCGACGGCGTCACGGGCGAGGCGGCTATCAAGCGCGCTTTGCTCGACCACGGATTTGCAGGCCGCCCCAGCCCCGCCCCCAATGAGTTGGAGGCCGCCTACCGGCGTCATGCCGCGAACCGCGAGATCGCCGCGACGATCGCGCAGGTAGCTGCGTCCGGCAGCCGCGCGGTGTATCGCTCAGTCGACGTGCGCGACGGGGAGGCCGTGGCGGCGACGATCGCCGATATCCGCAAGAACCTTGGTCCCATCCGCGGGCTCGTCCACGCCGCGGGCGTGCTCGAAGATCGGTGGATCGACGACAAGACGGCCGAACAGTTCGCACGGGTGTTCGACACGAAGGTCGCGGGGCTCCGGCACCTGCTCGACGCCGTCGCGTCGGACGACCTGACGGTCCTCGCCCTCTTCTCCTCGGTGAGCGGCCGGTTTGGTCGACAGGGCCAAGTCGACTACGCCATGGCCAATGAGGTCCTCAACAAGGTGGCTCACCGCCAAGCCTCCGCGCGGCCATCCTGTCGGGTCGTCGCCATCGACTGGGGCCCGTGGGACGGTGGCATGGTGACCCCTGCCCTCAAACGTGAGTTCGCCCGCGCCGGGGTCGGCGTCATCGCGCTCGACG
>SXOW01000517.1 GCA_005778315.1 Acidobacteriota bacterium | reverse complement strand
GCCGTCGCCAACACCGCCACGACCGGGACGTTCACCATTCCGATGATGCGCAGCGCCGGCTTCAAGGCGACCACGGCCGCCGGCATCCAGGCTGCCGCCAGTTCGGGGGGCGCGCTCATGCCGCCCGTGATGGGGGCCGGCGCCTACATGATGCTGGAGATCGTCGACCCGCCGGTCACGTATCTCCAGGTCATCCGCGCCGCACTGATTCCAGCCATTCTGTATTACCTATCGCTGTTCCTGGTTGTTCACCTCAACGCGCGGAGCACCGAAGGCAGCGCCGCCGCGTTGAAGGCCAGCGCCGCTCCTACCAAGCCGCTGGCCGAGTCGTTGATAGAGGGCATCATCTTTGCGACGGCACTCGCCACGCTGATCGTGTTGCTCATCGTGGGGTACACCCCATTCAGAGCCATCACGGCGTCGCTGCTCGCCATCGTCGTCGTCGCTGCCTTCAGCCCACGCACCCGGCTGTCGCCTGCCTCCATCCTCCAGGCGTTTGTCAAAAGTGCGCGTGACGTCGTGTCGCTCGTCGCCGCCAGTGCCTCGGTCGGCATCGTCATCGGCATCGTGACCCTGACCGGCATCGGAACCCGGCTCCCCGCCACCATCCTCCCGCTAGCGGAACAGAGCCTGTTCCTGGCCCTCGTGCTGATCATGGTGTCGTCCCTTATCCTCGGCATGGGCCTCCCGTCGGCGGTGTGTTATCTGCTGCTGGCCTCCATGATCGGTCCGGTGCTCGGGAACCTCGGCGTGGTGCCGCTCGCGGCGCACATGTTCATTTTCTACTTCGGCATGATGTCCATGGTGACCCCCCCGGTGGCACTGGCCGGCTACGCGGCCGCGTCGATTGCCGGCACCAATATCATGCAGACCAGCTGGGCGGCATTCCGTTTCTCGCTGGTCGGTTTCACCCTGCCGTTCATGTTCGTCTACCGACCCGAGCTGCTGATGCTGACCTCGACCGGCGACCCGGCCGGCCCGCTGCAGATAGTGGTACCGGTGTTGGTGGGGACCCTCGGTGTGTTCTGCTTCGCCTCCGCGATCACCGGCCAACTCCGCAGCGCGCTCACACCGCCGCTTCGTATCGCCATGTTCGGAGCCACCGCGCTGCTGCTCGCGCCAGGCCCGTCCGTGTCGGTGGCTGGACTGCCGGTCCCGATGCTGGATACTGCCGGCGTACTGCTCTTCGGAGTCATACTCTCGTTGAACAAACGGCGCTAATCGCGCCGTGGTAATCTCTCACGTGCAGGTGTGCAGGGACGCCTGATCCGCCGAGAGTCTCATCACCCTGCCGTCCAAGCGCGAACACCTTCGTACTTGCCATCTTCGGGGCCGGTTGGAGCGGAACACGGCCTATCAATCGGAGGCCCGAATGGCTGGTGTGGTGTCAGATCTCAAGGCGCAAGCTCGCATTCTTCATCGACAAATCCTGAACGGAACAACGCTGGACGCAGGTCGCGCGAAGCGACTGGAGGCGCTGTGTGACTGCGAACTCAGCGCGTTGCCCGCACGGGTCCGGCGCCGTCACTGCTTGACCGTGATCGCCAATGAGTTCGGATTCCGGGGGTGGACGCACGCGGCGGCGGTGCTGCAAGGCACCGAATCCAACGACTTCGGGATCCTGCTCTATCCGGAGCCAGGCGGCGCGCAGTGGAACGACTGGGAGCTGATCGGACGCGACTGGGTCCGCCCGCGCCTGCCCGCCGCCCGAGTTCGGCTGTATGGGAAACTCGTGAGGCACCGTGCCGAACAACGCGCAGTGAGCGCGGTAGCCTGACGCCGTTTCGGCGTCCGCCTGTTACCATCGCTAGGTTGCTCGCGCGTCCCCTGGAACCAGGGGACGCGCCGGTCGAACCCATGCCAGCGGAAGAAATTCACTACAAGCGCTCACGGTTTTCCACTCGCCTCCTCGAACACCGGCTCTACACCGCAGGCCACAGCTGGCTCGAGCAGGAGGACGACGACCTCTGGCGCGTCGGGTTCACCAAGTTCGCGGTGCGGATGCTGGGAGAGATCGTGGAGCTGGGATTCGAGACCGAACCGGGGACCACGATCGAGACGGGGCAGGTCATTGGCTGGCTCGAGGGGTTCAAAGCGGTGACGGACGTGTTCTCACCCCTGGCCGGCCGATTCGAGGGGTTCAACCCTGCCGTGGACGAGAGCGTCAAGGTCTTGACCAGCGACCCCTACGGCAAAGGCTGGCTGTTCAAGGTCCGCGGTCGACCGGGAGAGGATTGCCTGGACGTGCACGGGTACGTGTCGCTCCTGGACACCACGATCGACAAGATGTTGGGACAACGGCATGAGTGATCTCGCGCGCTACGTGATGATCGGCGGATTCCTGGGGGCCGGGAAGACCACCGCGATGGCTCGTCTCGCCCGGCATCTGACGGACCAGGGCCAACGGGTCGGTCTGATCTGCAATGACCAGAGCAGCGGCCTCGTCGACACGACGCTGTTGCGGTCCAAAGGCTTTCCGGTCGAGGAAATCACAGGCGGCTGTTTCTGCTGCCGCTTCAACTCCCTCGTGGACGCCGCTGACAGCCTGACCCGGCAGTCGCGGCCAGACCTGTTTCTCGCCGAACCGGTCGGAAGTTGTACCGACCTCATCGCCACCGTGTCCTACCCGCTGCGACGAATGTATGGCGACCGCTTCCGGGTGGCGCCACTCAGTGTCATGGTCGACCCGATGCGCGCCGCGCGCATCCTCGGCCTGGCCGAGGGCCGGTCGTTTTCAGACAAAGTCGCCTACGTCTACCTGAAGCAGCTCCAGGAGGCGGACCTCATCGTGGTCAACAAGTGCGATGCGCATGCGCCAGGGTTCCTCGATCCCCTGGTCGCGACACTCGCCGAGCGCTGCCCACGCGCTCGAATCTTCCGCTGTTCCGCCAAGGATGGGACCGGCGTCGAGCCATGGTTCGAGGCGGTGCTGAGTGGGGAAAATTCGACATGGCCGACAATGGAGATCGACTACGATATATACGCTGAGGGGGAGGCCTTGTTGGGCTGGATGAACTGTACGGTCCAGCTCGCATCGGACACGCCGTTCGACGGCAATCAGGCGTTAGTTGCGCTAGCCAACCACATCCGCGAACGGGTCGCGAGCAGCGGACGGGACATCGCCCACCTCAAGATGACGCTCGACTCGCAGGACGGAACAGGCACGCTGTCGGTTGTGAGCCTGGTGGGGACAGATCGCGAGCCGGACCTGAGGGAGTCACTGCTCGACCGCGTCGAAGGTGGCGAGCTGGTCATCAATCTGCGGGCAGAGGCGGATCCGACCCTGCTGGAGTCGGTCACACGTGAGGCCCTGGCCTCGCTCGGTGGTGTGCGGGCCACGATGGAACATCTGGAGCAACTGCGTCCCGGTCGGCCAACACCGACCCACCGAATGGTCCAATGAGCATCTTGTACTGCAATTGCACCTACGCGAAGGTGGTCCCAGTCGAGGTCAAGCGGGACGTGCTGCGCCGTCTGAGCGATTCCGGCCGCGCGTTCGACGCGGTCGCCGACCTGTGCGACATGTCGGCGCGGAAGGACCCCGCGCTGAAGAAAATTGCCGAAGGCGGCTGCACGCAGATCGCCGCCTGCTATCCCCGCGCGGTCAAATGGTTGTTCCATGCCGCCGGTACGCCCTTGCCGGACGCGGGTGTCACGGTGCTGAACATGCGCGAGGACTCGGCCGACGACGTCGTCAAGGAGCTGCTGGCGTGAGTCGGACCGAAGGCAAGAACCTGCGGGTCGTCCTCTACGAAGGTCCAGGGAGTACGCCGCTGGCGGACGACGACCGCTTTGCGGCCCTGGCGGCCTTGCTCGACAACGGGTTCGAGGTGACACGTCCGGTGGCCGGACAACACGTCGCGCCCGCCGACGACGCGCCTGTCCTCGTCTTGGGGTTGCTGGATCCCCTGGATACACCGCCTGAGGTGGCCCCAGGCCAGGAGGTCCATTTCCGCAATTTGGCTGACGGCGATCTCCTCGAGGCCGCCCGCGCCGTGCGGGAGGCCACCGGGGCCCGGAAGCTCGAAGCGTGGAAGCCGTGGTTCCCGGTGATCGACTACGACCGGTGCACCAACTGCATGCAGTGCTTGACCTTCTGCCTGTTCGACGTCTACGGCGTCGACAAGCAGCAACAGATCACGGTGCAGAATCAGGACAACTGCAAAACCGACTGCCCCGCCTGCTCGCGCGTGTGCCCGGAAGTCGCCATTCTCTTCCCGAAGTATGGCAAGGGCCCGATCAACGGTGATGTGGTGCGAGCGGAGGACATCCAGCGCGAGGCGATGAAGGTGGATATCTCCACCCTCCTCGGTGGCGACCTCTACGGGGCGCTGCGCAGCCGGCAAAAAGACGCACGGAAGCGGTTTTCCACCGAGCGTGACGAATCAAAAGCGCTCCTCGAGCGCAAGCGCTGTCTGGGCAAGCTCAAGAAGGACCTCGATATTCCGGACGAAGTCCTGATGACGCTGCCCTCCGCCGAGGACATCGAGGAGCGGGCCGCCCGCGCCAGGGCCAAGCTGGCGAAGCGCCAGGCAATATCACAGACCGTCAAGGACACGCGGCCGGCACCATCTGAAACCGAGTGGGGCATCTAGTGCTAGCCGCCACTGCCGAACTCGGGTATCGGACGCTGCGCTCCTCGGACGCGCGCATTCTCTGGAAGTTCGCCTACAACTTTGGCTACAAGGGCGTGCGGTCGGTCCAACGCTTCAAGAAGCGCCTCAAGCAGGGCATCAGTTTCCCGCCGTTTATCTACATCTCCGTCACCAACAGTTGCAACTTGCGGTGCCAGGGGTGCTGGGTGGACGTCGACAAGCCACAGCACATGATCAGCTTCGACGACATGAACACGCTGATCAACAACGCCAAGGCGCACGGCAACAGCTTCTTCGGGATCCTGGGTGGGGAACCGTTCATGCACCCGGACCTGATCAAGATCTTGAAGGCCCACCCCGACTGTTATTTCCAGATTTTCACGAACGGACATCCCATTACCGACGCCGTGGCTGCCCAGCTTCGCGAAGCGGGGAACGCCACGCCGCTTATCAGCGTCGAAGGGACCGAGTCGATCAGTGACACGCGCCGTGGACGCAGGGGCGTGCTCAATCGGACGCTTGAGGGCATTCGGGCGTGCGTCCGCCACGGGCTTATCACCGGTGTGGCCAGCAGTGTGTGCCAGACCAACATCGACGACCTGGTTCGTGAAGAGTGGATCGACACGCTGATTGGCATGGGCGTGCACTATTGCTGGTTCCACACCTATCGTGTGGTTGGCCCCGTGCCGAATGCACAGCTCGCGCTGGGTCCCGAGCAGGTGCTCAGCGTGCGGCGATTCGTGATGGACATGCGAAACCGGAAACCCATCGGGCTGATTGACGCCTACTGGGACGACAAGGGCGAGGCGCTCTGTCCGGCTGCGACCGGCATCAGCCATCACATCAGCCCCTTTGGCGATGTCGAGCCCTGCCCGATCATCCAGTTCGCGAACGAGAAGATCCAGGACAACGACGGCGACATTTTCAAGACGATGACCGAGTCCCCGCTATTGAAGGACTTCCGGAAGACGGCGGCCAAAGCCACCCGGGGGTGCATCGTCCTCGAACGACCCGATCTCCTCAAAGAGATCGTCACGCGACACGGGGCCGCCGACACCACGATTCGGCAAACGGCCGGCACCGAGCTCGACGGATTGACGTCGCGGCCCAGCCAGTACAATCCGGGGAATGAGATTCCGGAGGAGAACTGGGTCTACCGTTTTGCCAAAAAGCACTGGTTTTTCGGCTTCGGTGCGTATACATAAGAGACAGTGAACCCATGAGCACCGAAACACCGGACCGGATCGAGACGCCGGCAGAGCCGCGGATCATCCCGCTGCATCTCCCGATGCAGGTGCCCCGACAGGTGTATCGGCAGGCGCAGTCGAACATTCCCGATGACAAACTGGACCGGGTCAGACTCAAGAAGATCGCCGAGGACTACGTCGCCAGCGTCGGCGCGATCCCGCCCCTGACGCTGGACGAGTTGACGGAGCACACCGGCGCGGTGCTGGCCGCCTCCGGCCTGGACCCGATCTACAAGGACTACACCTCCATCCTCGTGAGCAACGCCGCGTGGCGGGAGTCGCTCGCGCAGATTCCCTACGACCGGCGCCTGTTGCTGATCCCCAAGTGCCTCAGAGTCGAAGAGAAGTGTCCCGCGCCGTTCGACGAGTTCGGTCTGCTCTGTAAGGAATGCGGTCTCTGTTCCATCCAGGACCTGACGGTCGAGGCGGAGCGGTTGGGCTATGCGGTCCTGGTGGCGGAGGGGTCCGCGATCGTCCGGTCGATGATTGAAACCGGCAAGATCGAAGCCATCGTCGGCGTGAGTTGCATCAATGTGCTCGAGAAGTGCTTTCCGCACATGGAGGCTGCCGCGATACCGGGTGTGGCCATTCCCCTGCTGCAGGACGACTGCATCAACACCACGGTCGACCTCGACTGGGTCTGGGACCTGATACACCTGACGTCAGACGACAAGACCTATCGTCTTGAC
The DNA here is from genome assembly GCA_005778315.1 of Acidobacteriota bacterium. Taxonomy (GTDB): domain Bacteria; phylum Acidobacteriota; class Vicinamibacteria; order Vicinamibacterales; family UBA8438; genus UBA8438. The sequence goes on along the minus strand of SXOW01000517.1, from coordinate 6,144 downwards.
CTCGACGGGTTGAAGACGACGGTACGAAGCTGGTTCGAGTCCGAGACTTTGAACGCCATCATGGGCGAAACCGTGGCCACAGACGACACGGCACGCATCGCGCGGACCTACCTGGAGAAGGGTGGGAACCGTTGGCGCCCCTACCTCGCAGCCTGCACCTATATGGCGCTCGAAGCGGACCGACAGGAGACCGATCCGGTCTTGACGGCAGCGGTCAAGAAGGCGGCGGTCGCGATCGAGTGTTTTCACAAGGCCTCGCTGATTCACGACGACATCGAGGATAGTGACGAGCGGCGCTACGACAGTCCCGCGCTCCACACTGAGGTCGGCATGCCGGTCGCCCTCAACATCGGCGATTTTCTGGTCGGCGAGGGCTATCGGCTGCTGAGCGAATTGGGCAACGCGGACGTGATAGCCGTCGCAGCCCAGGGCCACGTCACGCTGAGCCGCGGCCAGGGCCGTGAGCTGCTGTGGGCGCGTGACCCGCAGCCGCTGGGGTCGATGGAGGTGTTGGACATTTTCCGGCAGAAGACCTCGGCGGCCTTCGAGGTGGCCCTGCGCGTCGGAGCCATGCTCGGGCAGGCCGACGAGCGAACTCACGACGTCCTTCGCCACTACAGCGAGGCGCTCGGTATCGCCTACCAGATCAAAGATGACCTGGACGATTTCAGAGGGGAGGCGGACTCCGACGATCTCGCGCAGGTGCGCCTGTCGCTCATCCTGGCCATTGCCCACAAGCGGGCGGAGGGCTCCGATCGGGAACGGATCGCCTCGGTGATCCGTCACGGTGCTTCGGATGGCCCGGAAGACGTCCGTCGGATTGCGAACGAGTACGGCGTCCTGGACAAAGCGGACGACCTCCTTGAAGCCTACAAGGAAGGGTCGATTCGGTCCCTGCGATTCCTGTCCAGCCCGACGCTCAAAGGGTTGATGCGCCGGATTGTCGGCAAGATCTTCGGCGAGAAATTGATCGAGGGCTATTGCAGTGAGTTTGAGACTCGAAATGCTGCAGGTCGCGCGCCTGGCGCCGAATCTGTTGCAGGAAGCGTCTAGCCCGGTCGCCGAGTACTTCCTCTCCCAGTTCAACGACGATGGCGGCGCCGCCGACCGCGCCGGTCAGACCGATCTGTACTACACCGTCTTCGCCCTCGAAGGGTTGATCGCGCTCCGGCAGAAGTTCCCGCCACAGGTGCGCGCCTACCTCGAGGGGTTCGGGGACGGCGACGGTCTCGACCTGGTGCACCTGTGTTGTCTGGCCCGTTGCTGGGCCGACCTCAAACAGACGCCCCCGGCGCTGGCGGACCATCTCGTTACCCAGATCCACGAGTTGTGGGACCACGACAACGTCTATCACTGCTTTCTGGCGTGGGGCGCATTGCAAGACCTGGGGCAGGCCCCCGAACAGTTTCCCCTCAGCGAGACGGTTCTGCAGACCACGCTCAACCCGCTGGCACGCACCACCCCGACCACGGCTGCCACGGTGGCGCTGTTGCGGCACCTGCACGCGCCGGTTCCGCCAGACGCGGTCGACTGGCTACTCGCGAGGGCACATCCCGAGGGCGGATTCACCGCCACCGAGGGCACCCCCATGCCTGACCTGCTCTCCACCGCCACGGCGCTTCATGCCTTGTCCGGACAAAAGGCCGCTTTCGGGCATCTGAAAGAGCCGACGCTGGATTTCATCGACACCCTGTGGACTGGCAGGGCCTTCTGCGGCACCTGGGCGGACGACGAGCCGGATTGTGAATACACCTACTATGCCCTCCTCGCCATGGGCCACCTCAGTCTGGCGTGACCGCCTGCTGGACGCGCGCACGCCCGATGGCCACTGGGAGGGCGAGCTATCGTCGAGTCCGCTGTCCACCGCCACCGCGGTCTCCGCTCTGACCCTGGTGGGCGGCCACGAGGCCCTCATACGAGCGGGCCTCCGGTGGCTGGCCGCGAACCAAAACGACGACGGCGGCTTCGGCGATGCCGCCGGCTGCCCGAGCAACATCAGCACGACGACGCTGGCGTGGGCGACCCTCTCGATGCATGACGCGCCGGGGCTCTCAGGCACGGCAGCCTGGCTCGAGGGTCGCGTCGGCGATCTCTCGGCTGCGTCGATCAGCGCCGGCATCCGCAACGTCTACGGCGACGATCAGACGTTCGCGGTCCCCATTCTGACCCACTGCGCGCTGGCCGGCCGATTCGGGTGGGACCAGATTCCGGCGTTGCCGTTCGAATTCGCGGCGCTCCCGCCGGCGTCATTCAAGTGGATCGGGCTACCGGTGGTCAGCTACGCGTTGCCCGCGTTGATCGCCATCGGCCAGGCGCAGCACCACCACGCGCCGAGCCGGCACGGCCTGAGCCGTCTCCTTCGGAATCTCGCACAACGCCGAACCCTGGATGTCCTGGAGTCGCTGCAACCAACATCGGGTGGTTTCCTCGAAGCCACCCCCCTGACCAGTTTCGTCACCATGAGCCTGGCCGGGAGCGGCCTCGTCGATCATCCGGTCACCCAACGCGGAGTCGAGTTCCTGGTCGCCTCGGTTCGATCTGATGGCAGCTGGCCGATCGATACGAATCTGGCCACCTGGGTCACGACGCTCTCCATCAACGCGCTCGGGCGTGACGCGTTCACCACCGCGGAGCGAGGCGCGCTCCGACGGTGGCTGCTCGACCAGCAATACACCACCATCCACCCCTACACGCAGTCGGCACGCGGGGGATGGGCGTGGACAGACCTGCCGGGTGGCGTGCCGGACGGCGATGACACCTCGGGTGCGCTGCTGGCGCTGCGTGTGCTCGGTGACGACCCCGACATCCGGGCGGCGGCCACCGCGGGCGCCGGCTGGCTCATCGACCTGCAGAACAGCGACGGCGGCATCCCGACGTTCTGTCGCGGTTGGGGCAAGCTGCCATTCGACCAAAGCAGCCCCGATCTCACGGCCCACGCACTGCGGGCCTGGCACGCGTGGCGAACGACGGACCCGCGGATCGACGGTGCTATGGAACGCGCGGTGCGTTTCCTGGTCCGCGAGCAACGGGCGGACGGCGCCTGGATTCCGCTGTGGTTCGGCAACCCCTGGAGAGCGGACCAGACCAACCCCGTCTACGGGACGGCCCGCGTCCTCGAGTGCGGTGATCTGTTGCCGTCGAAGGCACGCGACCGTGGCCACCGGTTTCTGCGGTCGATGCAACAGGCTGATGGCAGTTTCGGTACGATCGAGGAGACCGCACTCGCTGTCGCCGTCACCGGCGACGAACGGGGTGCGCGCTGGTTGCTGGAGCGCGCCACGATGACCCCGTCGCCGATCGGGCTCTACTTCGCGAAGCTGTGGTATTACGAGAAGCTCTATCCGCTGATCTTCACCGTGGCGGCACTCGAGGGTCTGGACGAGACATGATCTACCTGGACCACAACGCCACCACGCCGCTCGACCCGCGGGTGCTGGACGCGATGATGCCGTTTCTGACGGATCGGTTCGGCAATGCCGCCAGTCGTCATCACAGCCTGGGCTGCGACGCGGCGACGGCCACCGAGACGGCACGCGAGCAAGTCGCGTCGACGATCGGCGCCGACCCGCGCGAGAGCGTCTGGACCAGTGGCGCGACCGAATCGGACAATCTGGCGCTGCAGGGCGTCTTCGGCTCGCCGGTCTACAAGAAGCGCCACCTCATCACGGTCGCGACGGAGCACCGGGCCGTCCTGGACACCTGCGAGGTTCTCCAGCGCCAGGGGGCCCAGGTCACGTTCCTTCCGGTCGACACGGACGGGCGACTCGACCTTGACCGGCTCGTGTCGGCCATGACCGACGAGACCCTGCTGGTCTCGGTCATGCACGCCAACAACGAGACCGGCGTGGTCCACCCCATCGCTGAGATTGGCAAGCGGTGTCGCGCGCGTGGGGTGTTGTTTCACACCGACGCCACGCAGTCATTCGCCAAAGAGCCGATCGACGTCAATGCGATGCACATCGACCTGCTGAGCGCGAGTGCGCACAAGATCCATGGTCCGAAGGGCGTCGGGCTGCTCTATGTCCGCCGTCGCGACCCGCGCGTGAGGTGTCAGGCACTCCTGCACGGCGGCGGGCACGAACGCGGCCTGCGCTCCGGCACGCTCAACGTACCCGGGATCGTCGGCATGGGCCACGCCGCGACGTTGCCGTTCGACACTGGGATCGAGGCACTCAGGGACCGCCTCGAGCAGGGTCTGCTCACCACGCTGAACAGGGTCCAGGTCAACGGCGGGCGCGCCCGCCGGCTGACGACCACGACCAATCTCAGTTTCGATGGAGTAGACGGCGCCACGCTCATGAAGCGCATGCCGGACCTGGCTGTGTCCTCGAGTTCCGCCTGCACGAGCGCGCTGCTCCAGCCCAGCTATGTGTTGGGCGCCATGGGCTGCAACGAGGAGCGTACGCGCGGCAGCGTGCGGTTTTCACTGGGCCGGTTCAACACCGTGGATGAGATCGACGCGGCCATCGCGATGGTCGCCGACGCCGTCACGACACTACGCCAACGCGGCGACGACCAGCGCGGCGTCACCAGGTCGTAGAGCGCCACCCACGGCGCCGACGCCAACCGGCAGGAGCCCGCTCACGATGGGTATTCGAATCGTCAGGCTCGGGACACCGCGCGCCGCCGATGAGGGATTGCGGATCGGTACCGTTCGACGGCCGCCGCGAGGCGTCCCAAAGACCGAGTACGCCTCGCGCGACCTGTACGACACGTGGCTCCCCGAGCTGGCCCCAAGTGACCCTCTGGTCAAGGAAGCGCTGGCGGCTGACGACGAGGCGACCTGGGCTCGCTTCGCGCGTCGCTATCGCGCAGAAATGACGACGCCGGGCGCGCGGCACCTGCTGGACCTGCTGGCCGCGCTGTCTCACGAGACCCAGATCTCGGTCGGGTGCTACTGCGAGCGGGAAGATCGATGCCACCGATCCGTGTTGCGCGAGCTGCTGGCCGACCGCGGCGCGGCCATCGCAGACAGCTAGCACGCCGAGGGGAAGCCGGCCATGATCGCCAAACGGTATGTCTATTTCTGCGCCGTGTGTCGGAAGGTCCTGGCGTCTCGCAACACAAGGGCTTCTGGATCGGCTAACGTGTTGGGGTGGAACTCGACTTGGTGCCGCTGCTCGAGACGCAGCGCGAGTTGTATGCCATGCCGCGGGGGGGAGAACGGTTCCGCGCCTACCTACGCACCTTGGTGGACGGCGACACGGGCGATCTGGCCCTGCCGCTGGTCAGCATGAACCCCATGGGCAAGGACCACCTGCCGGTCCTGCTTGACACCCTCCTCGCGTTCGACGCCGAAGCGATCGCGCGGGCCGCCATCGAAGAGACCACAGCGGCGGTCGCGGATGTCGACGGCCGCTTTCGCGTCGGACTCGTGGTGGCGGATGATGCCCATGGTGGGTGGACCGACCGCCATTGCAGCGAATACAGCCACCGCTTCGAGGGACGCGCGCTCCTCAAACGCGGCTGGATCGTGGCGCAGCTCTGGACTGGCGACACGCCCTCACCGGACGCGGTGCGGGCAGAGACCGCGACGGCGATTCACCGAGTGGCGCATATTCGAAGACGAGGTCCCGCCACCACCCTGGGTGAGATGCTCGAGCAGGAGGGCACGGCCATGGCGGCGGCCGGCTGTTCCGGACCAACCCTCGACGCGGAAGATCTGGCCTACACCCGCGAGGTCGTGGCGCCATTCCTGGGCGCGACGGACCGCGCGACCGTGATAGCCTGCCTTTTCGGGGACGACGCCGCCAACACCTTGGGGTACAGAGCCCACGGCTTGAGCCCAGGCGCCGGATTGGCGCTTGCGCTCCACGACGGACGCGCGAGACGGCGCGCCAGCGGAAAGCGAGACCGAGCATGACGGGACGGGGTCAGCGACGCGCCGGTCGGGTCGGTCGGAGGGTGACCACGTTCGTCCTGCTCGCCCTCTTCGCGGCACTGTGGATGCCGCGCGCGGCGGTCAGTCAACCGACGACGACCCGGGGCTTCGCGCCAACAGTCCTGCCCGCGACCATTCCGATCTTCCCGTTGCAGGACGTCATGCTGTTTCCCCGAGCCACCCGACCCCTGCATATCTTCGAGCCCCGCTATCGCGACATGGTGTCCGATGCCCTGGCGGGAGACAAGCTCATCGGGATGGTC
>SXOW01000516.1 GCA_005778315.1 Acidobacteriota bacterium | reverse complement strand
GCAAGTTCGGCGGCGAGCGCCCCGATGTAGCGGCCGCCGATGCCGTCGAGGTCCGCCGGCCAGCGATCGCGCGGTGGCGCGAAGAACCGCGTGCAGATCGGATTTGGGTCGGGGCACCCGACGAGCGCCAGCTCGAGGACGTGATGGGCCGGCACCATCCGTGTGTAGCTGGGATGAAACTGGTGCCCGTACCCATGCTCATCAAGCACACGCTTGAGGTCGTCGATCCGCTCGCCGATGACCAGCATGGGGCCGGCCGTTTCCTTGGCCAGGAAATAACGCATCGGCCGGTCCAGGCTGCGCGCCATGAGGACCGTCTCGCCGTCACGCGCCGCCAGGGCGAACGAACCCTCGATATCGAGCAGGGCATCGGGACGGGGCTCGAGCAACAGTGCACGGGCCGCATCGGCGGTCATGTTGCGTATGCCCAGGTCGGCATCCTTGATGAGATTGACGACGCGGTGCACAGGACGTTCCATGGACTCGACTCCTCTACCGACATCCGGGAACGGCCGACAGAACGAACCGACCGCCCTCGAACGCATTATACGAGCGTCCTGCCGATTCACCTGCTCGTCGACCGTGGCATTCCTGGTCGGTCGGAACAGGCCCCGAAACACCGCACAGGTCGTCTATCATCCGAAGGCCGGTGGCACATCCAAGCACGGGGTGTGTCAACGGGAGGTCGAGTGTCTACCAAGGAGACGAAGTGGGGGGCGCTAGCGCGCTACCCCGGCCGGTGGGTCGCCGCGCGCTATCTCCAAAATCGCGGTCAGCCCCACGTTCCCCTCGTGACAGGCGTATTCGAACATCGGGCCCTCGGTTGAGGCCATGTCCAATCTGGCCGTCCACGGCTGCGCCCAAAGAGCGGGATCGTCGAAACTGACCTCGTACCGGAGCGCGCCGCCCATGCGCGTAAACCGCTCGACGAGACGGGTCCCGTCAAGCGGCAATTGCTGAAACAGCTGTTGCTCCCGGAAGTTGGTGGTCTCGACCACCAAGCTGTCGCCCTCCCAGCGCCCCCGCGAGTCGCCGAGCCACTGTCGGATGGTCGAGGGGAGATGCGGAGCGCCATCGAGTGGAATGACCCGAAACTCGTGGACCATCTCGAAGAGCAGCAGAACGTGGTCGGGCGTCTGGGCGATGTGAATGTTCGCGCTGTACGGACCACCAAGCCGAGGAATGCCGTAGGTGAGGCACCGTTCCTGCGGGCTCCGATCTTCAGGCGCGTCGACGCCCAGCTCTGGCATCACGCTCAGCCGGACTCTCGCGTCATCGGTGTAGGGAATCCGCCCGCTGGGTGGGCTCGTGATCAGCGCGGTACGCCGGTCCGACAGCGGCCGCTCCCACCACACCGTCCGCCGCGCGCCGACACCCTCTGTCGAACGTGCCTCGGCGTCGACCTCCGCGACCTCCGCCTCGGTCAGCCACTCGCGACCGGCGTGCCGCTCCGGCCGCTCCAACGGTGTGGCGGTAGCGTGGTTCCAGATGCCGCGCAGGTCGGGCGCGCCCCACGGCGTCCGAGGGGGCTGCGGCTGGGCCCCGGCGCCAGGGACCATCGAGACCGCCAGCGTCACTCCAACGAGCGCACCGAGCCAGTTCCGCATGACCACAGACCATACCACTCGGGGGTCGGTCCAGGACAGCCGATCAGCCCGTCGCGACGACGAACCCGGGCTGGCCCGAGTATCGAAGGGGTGCCGTCACGAGGAACGTCGTCGCCCGCTCATTCGTTGCCGCCGACGAGCAAGTCCCAGTGCTGCCCAGCGCGCTCGAGAATGGCCGGCAGATCGTCCTCGAGGAGGTATCGTTCCTGGATCAGATCCTGCCCCGCCGTCTCGATCCGGGTCAGGAAGTCGTCGCGCGAATCGTACCGCTCTTCGATCGACGGGCGCGGATCGCGGCGGCGCTGCCGCTCCTCGCGGGTGGCTGGAAACGGAATGTAGGATCCGGCCAGCGCGACCAGGGTGCTGGGATCGCCATCGTCTGGATTGGTGAAGTTCCATCCGGTGTAGGTGGCCAAGGGCACGGCGACCTCGGGATGCACAATGCCGGAGGTCTCGTTGCCGTCGGCATCCACCTGCGGGACGAACATCGGCAACGGGGTACCCTCGTCAGCCGTCGCGGCTTCCAGCCACCGATTCGCCGTTCGGGTGCCGCCGTCGCGGTCACTCGGAGACCGGACGTCCGGGATGGCCGGGAATGCAATCTGCTTCGGCGCTACCAGGTTCCCATCGGCGAACCGCGGATGTCGACTTGGCGGGGGCTCGACCCCATCCACGACCCAGTCCTTGAGCGACGTCAGCAGCGCCCGCATATTCCACCAGTAGTCGGTGGGGTTGTCCATTTCCTGACCGTTGCCTGGAGGCGGCGGTGGGAACCCGCCGGGTCCGTGCTGGGTGCCAGCCAGGAAGTAGAACCGGACGTTGTCCTGCAGGGGGAGATCTTGGCTGCCGTCGGGGGTGGTGTGCACAAGCGTCGCCACACGGCCGCCGCCCCAGTACTCGACGCCGGTATTCGTATAGAAGATGTGCGGCTGGTTCGCACGGCTGCGCTCATTGCCCAACGTGCCGTCGACGACCCCCGTGACCGGGTCGCGGAGCGCCGCGTCCGCGAACGGGAAGGACGTCGCGTTGAACATCCCGAGCCCAATCGGCTCAGAACCAGGCTCATTGAGCTCAAGGCGCGACGCTCCCGCGATGTGCGGAAGCATGCCATCGAACACCTGCCGCCCCTCGGTGTCGGTATTGAAGCCGAGGTAGAGGAACGTGCGGAGATAGCGTCCACTCTGCGACGAGCCGAACGACAGCGCATGCTCGGCGCTGACCACCGCATCGGCGTCATACTTGATCCAGGACGCGGTGTCGCGCACGGTCGCGTACCCGATGCCGCCCACCGGCAGACCATCCACCGACGGGACCTGAATCTTGATCTCCCGGTCAGCCGGCACGTCGAATTCCCACCCGACCCACACCACGGTGTACCCCTCGCGCATCAGAAACCCGTCGCCGAACCGCCCGCTGCCGCCACGATTGAAGCCCAGCGCACTCAACCGTCCGCGATTGGCGATGTCCACCAGCGCCACACCGTTGCCACGGCTCTGGTCGACCGGGGCCAGAATCCTGAGGTCCGCGGTCGCCTCCACCAAACCGTTCGCATTCCGCGGCGCCCGATCCAGATTCAGGATGACCTGGTTCTTCGGGTCCGCCGGGTCGATGCCAAAGGTGATCCGCCCCACGATCTCTTCGTAGGCACCGGCGTCACCGAACCGCGCGCCGTCCTCTATCGGGGTGCGCGCGCTGATATCGACCGACAGGACATCGGCGCGAAGCGGAGACGCGAAGACGACCGTGACGAGCAGGGCGGCGGCGACAACGCGGTGGATGGCGTTCATGGGTGATGGTCCTTGCTGAAAATGTGCCCGATGCAGAACTGATCGCTGGATTATAGCGGCTCTTGACCTGTTCTGATCGCCGGTCTTCGCCGAGCCAGAGAGGCGGCGTCGCTGCACCAGAGAGGCGGCGTCGCTGCAGAGGACCGGGTCGCGCTCAGGACACGCCGCCCCGCAGCAGCCAGCCGGCGAGCGCGCCGCCGAGAATGAGCCACGTCGAGTTAGGGCGCGCGGTCAACAGGAGGACCAGGGCGACGAGACCGAGCCCGATCGTATAGGGGTCGATCAGCGCCGATCCGGCCAGGTGCCACGTGACCGCCGCCATGAGGCCGAGTGAGGCACTGACG
>SXOW01000515.1 GCA_005778315.1 Acidobacteriota bacterium | reverse complement strand
TGCGGCTGTACCGTTCCGCGGACGACCGCGTCGCCAAGACCGCGGGCCAGGTTGATGGTGACCACCTCTCGCCGCCCGGTCACCGGCTCGCACGAGAACGCGACCCCGGCCGCGACGGGGCCGGCCGTCTCGTCCCCCACCATCCGACAGATGACAACCGCGCAGGGCGTCGCGCGATCGTCGACACTGAAGCGCCGACGATAGGCGACCGCCTGAGGGGTCCACAACGACGCGTAGCACAGCAGGATGGCCTCGCACACGGCCACCGAGCCGCGAAGGTTGAGGATGCTCTCGTGAATGCCGGCAAACGCCAGGCCCTCGCCGTCTTCCCCGACGGCGCTCGACCGGACAGCCACGGCATCGTCCTGCAGCCCCGCGTCCTGCAGAAAGCGCGCGACGGCGTCCCGTACGGCGTCCGGGAGCCCCACGGCGACCAATCGCGCGCGGACACCGGCGAGCAGTTCGCCGACTCGCGCCGACGCGACATCGTCACCGCCAACCTCGCGGATCGCCTCCAGGTCACCCGCGAGCTGCGGCGTCTCGATGAGCGACTGATAGACGCGCGCGTCGAGGGCGCCACCGGCGGGGACGTCGAAACCGTAGCGGTGGAGACGACTCAGGTTCCAGCCCTTGCCGCCCACGATCGACGCGCCGGCGGCATACGCCTGCTCCCAGGTGAAGACTGGCCCGTGGATCGTGGTCACTGACTCTCTCCGGCCTGGCGCCGTCCGGGTGACCGCCGCAGACCCGTCCGCGGCGCCCGGACTGGGGTCGCGGCCAGAGACTATACGTTTCCGGGCCTGCTCACCACACCCGAGTCAGGCCAGGTTGATATAGAATCCCGGCAGGTTCGCCCAACTCCCGGTTGGCCTCGCCCATGATTACCGACAGCGCCCTCATCGCGATCAGCGGCCTTGTCGCCGTCGTCGCGCTCCTGTTTCTGCTGATTACGGTCTCCAAGTGGCACGTCTTCATCGCGCTGCTGGTGCCGATCGTGCTGTTCGGGCTGCTGCCGGGATTCGATCGCGACGCGTTCATCAGTGCCTTCGAGCAGGGCTTCGGTGGAACCATCGAAGACATCGCGGTGGTCATTGTGCTCGGGTCGATTCTGGCCGAGGCGCTCAAACATACGGGCGGCATCGAACGGGTCACGGGGTCGATGATCAGGTGGGTCGGCGAGGCCCGGATGCCGCTGGCACTGACGCTGAGCGGTTTTGTCATTGGGATCCCGATCTTTTCCGACGTCGGTTACCTCATTCTCAATCCGCTCGTCCATTCGGCCGCCATCAACAGCGGCGTGAACATGAGCGTCATGGCGACCGGCCTTGTCGGGGCCATGCAAATGACGCACGCCATGGTCCCGCCGACCCCCGGCCCGCTCGCCGCGGTGGCATTGGTCGGTGCCGATATCGGCCAGGTCATCCTCTACGGTAGTCTCTGCTCCCTGGTCGCCGCGTTCGCCGGCTGGCGCTACGCCCTGTTGGTCGGGCCCCATATCGACTCCCCACCGTCGCCGGAGTTCGTCGGACATTCGCTCATCGAACAAGGTCGGGAAGCGGAGCTGCCGTCAACGTGGCGGGCCTATGCCCCCATCCTCATCCCACTCGCACTCATTGCCGGCAAGAGCGCCGCCGCGTTTGCGTTTCCACCAGAGCACCTGGTGAACGCGGCGATGCTCTATCTCGGGTGGCCAGTGGTCGCGTTGGGCATCGGTGTCCTGCTTGCCTACCGCAACACGCATGCCAGCCACGCCAAGGATCGGAAGGACGCCTGGATCGAGGAGGCGCTCAGAGCCTCCGCCATGATCATCATGGTGACCGGACTGGGCGGCGCCCTGAGCCAGATTCTGCGCGAGACGCCGGCCGTGGAGGCGATCGCCGACGTCGTGGCGTCCACCGGTCTGCCAGCGATATTCCTGCCGTTCGTGCTGGGTGTCGTCGGCAACATGGTGACCGGCTCCACCACGGTTGGCGTGATCACGTCGGCCTCGGTGGCGGCGCCGATGATGACCACGCTGGGCTTGAGCCCAGAGGCCACGATGCTGGCCGGCGCCTCCGGCTCCATCATCATCAAGTACGTCAATTCCAGCTACTTCTGGGTATGCACGTCGCTCTCACGCATGTCGCTGAAGGCGGCGCTGATTTCCTTCGGCGGGGTCACGCTCGTCAACGATGTGACGTCGATGGCGATGGTCTACCTCCTCTGGGTGCTCGAGCTGATCTGAGCCGCGCCGTGTCTGGCGTGTCGCGCGCGCCGATCTCGTATAAGTTCTGTGTGTTATCCCCTACTGTGACGTCTCGACCCCCGTGGGGCCGCAGGCACTGGAGGCATCGTGAACACAGCTGAACAGGCGTGGCGTCATGGCGTCTCTCGCCGCCAGGCCATCGCGGGGCTCGGCTCGTTTCTCGCCGCATCGCCGCTCCTGCATGCACAGCGCGACCCCTGGCCGCTCGATACGCATCGGCGGTTCATGGGTTTGGACGAAATACGCGACGTGTTCGATTTCGAGCCGGTGTTTCGCGCCAACGTGCCGCTCTCGGTCTACGACGTCAGCGCCCACGGCACGGAGTCGGAGTTCACGCTGTATCGGAATCGTGACGCCTTCGACTGGGTCCAGCTCGTCGGAGGCGGCGGCGTCGCACCGGCCAATGTCGACACCTCCACGGAGCTGTTCGGGCATGCCATGCCCAGTCCGATCATGCTGGCGCCGACCTCGCGACAGCGCGACCTGCATCCTGACGGCGAACTGGGCATGTATCGCGCGGCCACGACCATGTCGACGACGATGATCGTGAGCAACGCGTCCAGCTTTCCCTACACACGGATCGCCGAGGAGGCGGAGGGACCGCTCTGGTATCAACGCTACGCCACGCGCGAGCTCGACCCCAACCGTCAGGCACTCGAAGAAGGTCAGGCAGCCGGTGCCCAGGCCATCGTGGTGACCATCGACCAGCAAGCTACGCTCTTTGAGCGCGACCTCCACGTCCGCCACCTGGGCGGTGCGCCACGACAGGTGACGCGCCGCACGCCGCCGAATCCGCCCAATCCGTATCGGGTGGAGGCCTCTCGGCTGTGGTACGAGTGGAAAATGTTCGACGACCTGAAGCCGCTGTGCCAGGTCCCGATGCTGGCGAAGGGGATTCTCACCGGCGAAGACGCCAAGAAGTGCCTGAACCACGGCGTCGACGGGATCATCGTCTCGAACCACGGCGGGCGGTCACTCGACTACGGACCGTCGAGCCTGGAGGTGCTCGAGGAGGTGGTCGAGGCCGTCGCTGACCGGGTCCCGGTACTGATCGACAGTGGCTTCCGCCGGGGCACCGATGTGCTGAAGGCGCTCGCGCTGGGTGCCAGCGCGGTCTGCCTCGGACGTGCCTCTCGGTGGGGACTCGGCGCCTTCGGCGAGCCGGGCGCGAAGAAGGTGATCGAGATGGTCAATGCCGAACTGCGACAGGCGATGGCCGCCGTTGGTGCCGCCACCCTCGCCAACATCAATCGCAGCATGGTGAAGACGAACTTCCCCTAGTGCTGCCCCGGATTTCGTAGCAGGGCCTTCAGGCCCGTCGTG
>SXOW01000514.1 GCA_005778315.1 Acidobacteriota bacterium | reverse complement strand
TGTTCGACTTGCAGGTGCTGGCGTTTCAAGGAGACATCACCCGTGTGGTCACGTTTCAACTGACACGCGAATTGAGCAATCGCACCTACCCCGAAATCGGCGTGCCTGACCCGCACCACCCGACGAGTCACCATGGGAACGACCCCGAGAAGGTCGCAAAGATTGCCAAAATCAACACGTTCCACGTGTCCCTGTGGTCCGAGTTTCTCCAGAAGTTGCAGGCCACGCCCGAGGGGGATGGCACGCTGCTGGACAACACGGTCTACCTGTATGGCAGCGGGATGGGCAACCCCAGCCTGCACGATCACGTGAACCTCCCGATTCTCGTCGCTGGCGGCGCCGCCACGGGGATGAAGGGTGGCCAGCACATTCGCTATCGGGAGGGCACGCCGCTGGGCAACCTCCACCTGACGCTGCTCGACAAGGTGGGCGTGCATCTCGACAATTTTGGCGACAGCAACGGCAAGGTGGAGAACCTCTTCGATCCCGTCGCGGTGTAGCGCCCCGCCCCACGGTCATTGAGGTGTGCGGGAGGAGACAGACAGATGGACCTGACACGAATCGCTGGCGGCGCGGCTCTACTGCTGACCCTCACGGCAGGACCGGTGGACGCGGCCCCGGCCGACGATGCCGCGGTGGCGGACGCCGCAGAGCGAGGTGACGCGGCCCTGGTACGCACGCTGGTCGATGCCGGCGCCGACGTCAACTCGCCGCAGGTCGATGGGATGACTGCGCTGCACTGGGCGGTGTTTAGCGATGACCTCGCGACCGCGCGGCTGCTGGTGGCCTCTGGCGCAAATGTCGGCACAACGAACCGCTACGGCGTGTCCCCGCTGTCTATCGCCGCCACGAACGGGAACACGGACACGGTCACGTTGCTCCTCGAGGGTGGGGCGGACGCCAACACGACCGTGCGGGGTGGTGAAACGGTCCTCATGACGGCGGCACGCACCGGGAGTCTTGGCGCGGTGCGCGCCTTGCTGGCCCATGGCGCGGATCCCAACGCGGTCGAAGACCGGGATCAGACAGCACTCATGTGGGCCGCGGCGGAGGGGCATGCCTCTGTCGTCCACGCCCTGCTGGAGGTAGGTGCTGATCCCCAGGCCAAGCTCACGTCCGGGTTCACGCCGTTGTTTTTTGCGGTGCGTGAGGGCCATATCGACGTGGTGCACACGTTGCTCGAGGCAGGCGCGGACCTGGATGCGGTGTTGCAACGAGAGGAGCCTGGATCAGACACGGTCGTGAACAATGCGAGCTATCGACCGGTGGATGACGGGATCAGTCCGCTGCTCATGGCCGTTCGGAACGGGCACTTCGAGCTTGCCGTGGCACTCATCAAGGCCGGATCGAATCCCAACGACCTGCGGAGTGGGTTTGCCCCATTGCACACCATGAGCTGGGTGCGGAAGCCGGACGAAAGCGACCGTGGCGATCCCGCTCCAATCGGGTCTGGCACCCTCACCAGCCTCGACTTCGTGCGTGAACTCGTGGCCCTCGGGGCTGACGTGAACCTTCGGCTCGAGGAGGGTGCGCCGCGTCAACCGAATTCTGCCTCGCGGATCAACTCAGGCGGGGCGACGCCGTTCCTCCTGGCGGCGGACCGTGCCGACGCGCCGCTGTTGCAGGTGCTGCTCGACCTGGGTGCGGATCCGCAGAGCCCGAGCTTCGACTTGACCACGCCGCTCATGGCCGCCGCCGGTCTCGGGACCTCGGCACCGGAGGAAGAGGCGGGCACGGAGCCGGAAGCGTTGATCGCGACGCAGATGCTGCTGGACCTGGGTGCCGACATCAATGCAGTGAACGCGTAAGGCGACACCGCCAGGCACGGCGCGGCCTACGGCAGCTTCCCGTCGGTGGTCGATCTGCTGTCAGCCCACGGCGCCGACATCCGCATCTGGAACACGACCAACGTCCAAGGGCGCACGCCGCTGTTCATTGCGGAAGGCCATCGGGACGGGTTGCCACGACCATCACGCGCCACCATCGAGGCCATCACGATGCTCATGGATGGCGCCGGCGTGTCAACCGCCGGCGAACGACCGGTGATCGTCGACCAGTACTCCAGACCGGCAGAGCCGCCTCCGCCCGCCGCCAACCGGTAACCCCGAGCGGTGACGGTCCCCTGGCTCGGCCCGTGCCGGGGTGTTGCCTAGTCCCGGATAAACGTGCCCTGGCGCAGTTCGCTGAACGCCTGGTGCAGTTCCGCCTGGGTGTTCATGACAATGGGGCCTCGCCAGGCCACTGGTTCTCGGAGGGGTAGCCCGGAGACCAGCAAAAACCGAATCCCTTCGGGCCCGGCCAGTACGACCACCTCATCCCCGCCATCGAACAGCACCAGCGAACGGTTCCCGACGGTTGCTATGCCCGGGGATCCATCAGCGTCCACGAGTTCCGTCTTGACGGCGTGCGGCTCGGAGGCGTCTCGGAAGCTGCCGGCGCCGGCGAACACATACGCGAACGCGTGTCGCGGGGTCTCCACCGAAAGACGCCGCGTGACCCCAGGGGGCACCGAGACGTCGAGATAACGGGGGTCGGCGGCTACACCGTCAATGGGACCGGTCTGGCCCCAGAAGCTGCCACAGATGACCCGCACCAGGGTCCCGTCGTCCTCGGCTATGGCCGGGATGTCGCCGGCCGAGACGTCCTGGTAGCGGGGCGCGGTCATCTTGAGTGACGCCGGGAGGTTGGCCCAGAGCTGGAACCCGTGCATCTGTCCGTGCGCATCGCCCTTCGGCATTTCCTGATGCAGAATGCCGCGGCCGGCGGTCATCCATTGCACGTCGCCTGGTCCCAGCGTCCCGCGGTTGCCCAGGCTGTCGCCATGCTCCACCGACCCTGCCAACACATAGGTGATGGTCTCGATTCCGCGATGAGGATGCCATGGGAATCCCGCGAGGTAGTCGGCTGGGCGGTCGTTGCGAAAGTCGTCCAATAGCAGGAACGGGTCGAATTCCGACGTCTCACCAAATCCGAACGCGCGCTGGAGCTTGACCCCGGCGCCCTCCATGGTCGGCTGCGACTGCACGACGCGTTTCACCGGTCGAATAGACATGGTGCCCTGGCTCCCTCTTTTCCTGGATCTGTGACACGTCTCGCTGTTTGGACGCTGACCGAAACCGATGAGGTTCCCTCGCTGAACAACTGACCAATTCGTAACTTGCTACACGGAACCGTCTCAACCGCCCCTGACCCCAAGATATAGGGGCCAGCTAGAGTGAGCACGTAAAGATTTATTTCACAGCTACTTATGAGAAACGCTGTCAAGAATCGTCACATTGGACGCCGGGTGGTACCGACCTTGCGATAGCGATGTGCGTCTGGCGAGACCTGCATGAGGTCGCCGCCCGTTTTCGAGGTCTGGGCCGAGTCATGAAGAACACTGAGACGCACAGAGATAGCCCGGCGCGCTTCCCCCGCATGATGTTCATTATCGCGCTGTTGGCCACGCTGGGCGGGGCGTTCGCCGCGCTACAGACGAGTCAGCCGGTTCGCGAGGCGTTCGGGCTCGAGCCGATCATCGAAGGGCTACCACCGCGAACGTTGTGGACGCGCGGTCTCCCCAGCGTCGACGACGCGTTGCCCATCGCGGCGACCGTGCGCCACGAATCGACGATTGTGCGCACCGTGGGCGGCGGTACGCGGCGGGCTCAGGTCGCTGAGCAGCGCCTTGTCCCGTCCGCGCAACCGCACATCGGACTGACCGCGCATGGGGAGCCGACGGCAGCGCCCACTGCCAGCGCCGCGGTGCTGGTCGATTCGTTCTCCGAGTAGATGGCCTGACTCGGCACCCGAGAGTCGGCATCATGCTCAAAGACCTGAACCGGACACGGCTCCACACGACGGGGTTGTCCAAACCCCCGGTGGGTCCGCGACCCGCGGGCCAGGCACGTCCTGGTAGGGACTCGGTGTCTGTGTTCCCGGCGTCCGCCCCGACCGGGTGGTGGCAGCGCCTGCCTGAGTTGGTCTCCGCGCGGGTTCGGCTTCGGGAGCTGCGTTTGAGTGACGCCGCCGCGCTGACGGGAGCGCTTAGGTCACGGGAGGTCGCCGAGCATCTGTCCCCTGGCCCGGCCACCGTGGCGGAGATTGAAGCGTTCATCAGCTGGGCACGACGAGCCCGGAGGGAAGCGCGCTACATCTGCTTTGGTGTCATACCCTGCCAGGCGACCG
>SXOW01000513.1 GCA_005778315.1 Acidobacteriota bacterium | reverse complement strand
CGGCGCGGCACAAGCCCGGCTCCGCGTGGCCAGACGATACACCCAGGGATCAGGGGTGGCGTCGCGACACCAGTCCCTGATGCCGGTATACTCCCCTTTCGGTTCATGTCCTAAGGAGAGCGATCATGGCGAAGTTCCTGGTGTTGTATCGCGGTGGAGACGGCAGCAAGTTGTCGCCCAAGGAAAATGACGCGCTGATGAAGAAGTGGGGCGCCTACATGGAAAAGCTGGGCAAGGCGGGTGCCCTGGTGCACGGCGCGCCAGTCCAGAGTTCCGCCGCGGTCCAGTTGGTGGGGAAGGCGAAAGCGGTCAAGGCCAAACGGGCGGGGAACAGCGGCAGCTACGTGGCCGGCTACTGTATCCTCGAAGGGAAAACCATCCAAGCGATTCAGCGGTTGTCGCTCACGTGCCCGCATCTGACGGTCATGGACGGCACGATCGAAATCCTGCCGTTGATGCAGATGCCGTAGTGCGCCTGACTCAGCCTTCGTGATCCACCCCCGACGGCTGGCGCCCCCCGTTGCGGCGGGGGGCACCGACCGTCAGGCACTCCCGGCGGTCGTCGTCTCGGTCTCCCCGTGGATCGGGAATCGTCCCTCTAGCGCCGCCTCGACGATCGCCTTGACCTCAGGCGAGAAGTCTTTGCGCAAGACCCACTCGAGGAAACTGCGGTCGTTGTCCGCCAACTCGGTCAGCGCCGTACCCGCCTGGGCCCCGAACGCCACGGTGGCAACACCGTCCCGCCACACCAATCTGCCGTCGGCGTCGATCCGGTTGGGGTCGATCGGATATAGCCAGGCGTGGAGGGCATCCACGGTCTGGGGCAGGTCGGTGTAGGTCTCCAACTGCGCGGCCAGGACCGCGACCGTGGCCTCGACATCGCTTCTCGCATCATGCGCCTGCCGCGGCGTGTTCCCGGCCTCGACCCGGTAGAAACGCAACGCGGCGTCGAGGCTCCGCGGCTCACGACGCGCGAAGAGGGTGTAGGCGTCAAGGACGCGGGCTCCCACCATCGGGTCGGCACATCCCGCTCGGCGAAATTCAGCCGCCAGCAGGCGCCGGTCGTATCGTTCGACGTTGTAACCGGTGAGGTCACAGTCGGTGAGCAGCGCGCTCACCGTCGGCGCCAAGTCGGCGAACGTCGGTGACGTGGCCACCATCGCGTCGCTGATGCCGTGGATGGCCTGAGCATCAGGGGGCATCGGACGCTCTGGGTTCACCAGCGATGACCAGGTGGACAGGCGGCCGTCTGGATGGATGGTGGCGATGGCGATCTGGACGATGCGGTCCTGTCCGGGCCACACGCCGGTTGCTTCCAGGTCCACGCACACCAACGGTCTCGCCAGGGTGAGGCGGCCGGCGAGTTGTCGCGCGAGCGGTTCGATGTCCATGTATCCCGCGAAGTTTATCGCACTCCCCGTGGAGCCTCCGACATAGTAGGATTTGGAGTCATAGAGACGCCATGACACCGGTTCGCAGTATGTCCAGACTCACCGGCCGGGCCGTCTTCCTCGCGGTGGTGCTGAGCGGCGTGGGTAGCCACGTGGCTGTGGCCGGGAGCGACCTGCCGCTGGTCGACGCCGTCCGGCGGAGCGACGCCGCGGCAGTGCGCTCGTTGCTTGAGGCAGGGGTGGATGTCAACGCCACGCAGGCCGATGGGGCGACCGCGCTGCACTGGGCGGTGTACCTCGACGATGCGGCGACCGCCGCGTTGCTGCTCTCTGCCGGTGCCAACGTGAACGTATCGAACGAGTACGGCGTCACCCCGCTGGGCCTGGCGTCTCGCAACGGGACCGTCGCCACCATTGGGCCCCTTGTGACCGCCGGCGCCGATCCAAACGATCCACGCCACACCGTGAACGCGGGCGAGACGCCGCTCATGCTGGCGGCTCGCTCCGGCGCGGTGGATGCGGTACAGGTGCTGTTGACCGTCGGCGCCAACATCGATGCGACGGAGGCATGGAACGGGCAATCCGCGCTGATGTGGGCCGCGACCGAAGGGCACACTGAGGTCGTCGAGACGCTGATCGCGCACGGCGCTGACATCCACGCCCGCTCCAATAGCGGGACGTCACCGCTCATGTTCGCCACGCGCAAAGGGAGCCTCGGTGCCGTGCAGGCCTTGCTCGCAGCCGGTGCCGACGTGAATGAGCGGCGTCCCGATGGTGCGAGCCCATTGCTCATTGCGGTAGTCAACGGCCACGAGGATCTCGTCGATCTACTGCTTTCCCGCGGAGCCGACCCGAACGTCGAAGGCGGATCCACTGGGTTGACGGTGCAGGGCGTGCGGGCCCAGCCGATGCCGTTGGAGTTCAGACGCATCGGCTACAGCGAGCAAGATTCCGAGACCGTTCCACCCGGCAATATCTTCGGCCGGCCACTCCAGGCCGCCGTGCACGTGGCCAACTGGCACATCAGCGATCAGTTCATCGTGGTACAGCTCGACCGCATTCGCGTGATCGAGGCGCTGCTGGCGCATGGCGCAGACGTCAACGGTCGGAACACGCAGGAGGAGCCGAGATGGTCCGGTGCCAGGTACCGCCGGCACATGACTGGCGCCACGGCGTTGATGTTGGCGGCGAAGGCGGCCGATGTCGAGGTCATGCGGGTGCTGCTCGCACACGGCGCCGACCCCACAATCAATACCGTCGACAACACGACGACGTTGATGGCAGCGGCCGGGATCTCCTGGGCGTCGAATCAGGACCGCGCCAGTGAGGCCCAAGTCCTCGAGGCGGTCCGGCTGCTGGTCGAAGAGCAGGGTGCCGATGTCAACGCGGTGAGCGACGTGGGCGAGACGGCGATGCATGCCGCGGCATACCGGGGCGCCAACACCGTGGTGCAGTATCTGTTTGACCGTGGTGCACGGCTCGACGTCGTGGCCAAGGACGGACGGACCCCGCTACGGGTGGCGGACGGTGTGGAGTACGGCAACTCATTCGCGGCGCATCCACACACCGCGGTGCTCCTGCGGGCCTTGGGTGCTACCGAGATTGTGTGTCCGGCCCCCTGCGCGGCCGCGATTCCAGAGGAGGTCCTGGCTAGATGAGGAACCTTCGGCCGGTGCTGTCCGTGGCCCTGCTCGGGCTGGTGGCGGCGCCCTCGACCGCCGCGCAGGACGCGCCGTCCACTGGACCAGCGGTGGGAGCGGTCCTGCGGCAGTACTGCTTCGCCTGCCACAACGAGCGTGCCCAAATCGGTGGGTTGGCCCTCGACACCCACGACCTGACGCAGGTGGCCGAGCGTCCAGACGTGTGGGAGGACGTCGTGCGGAAATTGCGCACCGGGGCCATGCCGCCCGCGGGGCGACCGCGGCCGGACGCCGCCGAGACTGACACCGTGGTCACCTGGCTGGAAACAGCGCTTGACCGGGCCGCCGCCGAGCGGCCCAACCCGGGCAGGCCGACCCTGCATCGGTTGAATCGCGCCGAATACCGGAACGCCGTGCGCGATCTGCTGGCGGTGGAGGTCGATGTCTCGCTTCTGCCCGCCGACAACGCCGCGTATGGTTTCGACAACAACGCCGACGCCCTGACGTTGTCTTCGGCCTTGACGGAGCGCTACCTGGGCGCGGCCGCGAAGATTGGCCAGATGGCCCTGGGACGCCTTCGGGGGTCACCGCCGCCGGAGACGATTCTGGTGCCGACGGATCGTGACCAGGGGGCTCGCCTGAGCGACGACCTGCCCTTCGGGTCGCGTGGCGGCACCGCGTTTCGCTACTACTTCCCGGTGGACGGTGACTACCGCTTCGAGATGCGGCCTCAGGAGGGCGGTGTGGACGGCGGGTTCATGGGCATCACCAGCGAACCGCACCGGCTTGACGTGAGCCTCGACGGGGCGAGGATATGGACCGGGACGGTCGGCGGGCCACTGTTGGAGGGTCTGCGCGGCGACGATCGCATCGAGGCCATCCTGGACAGCCTGCGGTTCACGGCGCCGGTTCGGGCGGGGTCGTACCAGGTGCAGGTGTACTTCGCCGCGAAGACCTCGGCCTACGTCGAAGACCTGTTCGCCCCGGACCTGCGCCGCGACCCATATCGGGCCACCAATGGCGAGCCGGCCGTGTCTAGTGTCACGATTACCGGCCCTCCGTCTCGCAAAGCGTTCGTCAGTGACTCGCCCAGTCGCAGCCGGCTGCTCGTGTGCACGCCGACGTCCGACCCGCAGGACACCGCGACCTGCGCCCGCACGATCATCGCCACACTGGCGCGGCGGGCCTATCGACGCCCGGTGACCGATGCGGATCTCGAGATTCCGTTGTCGCTGTATCGCGACGGGTCCCGCACCGGCGGGTTGGAGGCCGGCATCGAGTTGGCGGTACGGGGCATCCTCGTGAGCCCCAGCTTCCTGTTCCGTTTCGAGGCCCAGCCGCCGTCGGTGCCGCCGCAGACGCCGTATCGCATTTCGGATGTCGAGCTCGCATCCCGGCTGTCGTTTTTTCTGTGGAGCAGTATTCCAGATGACGAGCTGTTGACGGTCGCCGTCGGGGGAACGCTGCACCAGCCAGACGAACTCGCCCGCCAGGTGCGTCGTATGCTGGCGGATCCCCGCTCGCAGGCGCTGGTGGACAACTTCGCCGGGCAGTGGCTGCACACTCGCAACGTCGCGTCGTTACAGCCGAGTCCTGAACTCCTGTTTCACTTCGACGACGCCCTGCGCACCGCGTTCGAGCGCGAGACTCAGCTGTTCTTTGACAGCATCATCCGCGAGAATCGCAGCCTCCTCGATCTGCTGGACGCGGACTACACGTTCCTGAACGAACGGCTGGCTACCCACTACGGGATTGCGGGCGTCCGGGGAGAACGCTTTCGGCGCGTGTCGTTACCAGCGGACGGCGTGCGCCGCGGGTTGTTGGGCCAGGGCTCGATCTTGACCGGGACGTCGCGGGCCAATCGGACGTCGCCGGTCATCCGGGGCAAGTGGATTCTGGACAACATCTTGGGCGCTCCACCACCGCCGCCCCCCCCGAACGTACCCGATCTCGAAGAAGACCGGGACCCGCGCAAGGTGCTGCCGATGCGCGAGCAGATGGCCGCGCATCGTGCGAATCCGGTGTGCGCCAGCTGTCACGCCCAGATGGATCAGCTGGGTTTCGCCCTGGAGAATTTTGACGCCATCGGCGAGTGGAGGGAGTTCTATCCTTCTGGACTGCCCATCGACCCGTCGGCCATCTTTCCGGACGGCACGACGTTCGACGGCCCGGCCGAGCTCCGAGCCGTGTTGCTGAGTCACGCGGACGACTTCATGACCACCGTGACCGACCGGCTTCTGACCTACGCGCTGGGACGGGGGCTGGAGCCGACCGACGCACCGGTTGTCCGCCAGATCAAGCGAGACGCCGCGATGGATAACTACGCGTTCGTCTCGGTGATTGAAGGCATCGTGGCGAGTCCGCCGTTTCAGATGCGGATGGCGGCGGATCCCGCCAACTGAGGAGCTGAGGTTGTGAACGGCTGACTTGTCGGCCAAGTATGAGAGGCGGTTGCTCATGGTGATTACGAAGATGACGTTGCCCCGACGGACCTTTCTACGGGGTGTGGGCGCCACGGTGGCCCTGCCATTCCTGGACGCGATGGTGCCGGCCCTGTCGGCCCGGGCCCCGGGCACGCCGCGGTTTGCCGCGATCTACGTCGGCAATGGCGCGAACATGTTCGACTGGACGCCACCGACAGAGGGCACGGGGTTTCAGTTCTCACCGACCCTCGCTCCACTCGAGCCCTACCGCAACCGGACGCTCGTGTTCACAGGGCTGGACAACTACCCGGCCACCGACCAGGGCGACACCGGTGGTCAGCATCCCCGCGCCGCCCCCGCCTTCATGAGTTCGGTGCACCCCAAGCAAACGGAGGGCGCGGATGTCGAGGCCGGGACGACGCTCGATCAACTCATTGCTGCACGGATCTGCCGCGACTCGAAATTGTCGTCGCTGGAGGTGTCGGTTGACCGGAATGACGTGGTCGGCGCCTGCGACCATGGCTACGCCTGCGCCTATATGAATTCGTTGTCGTGGAAGACGCCTACGATGCCGCTGCCGGCGGAGACCAATCCGCGGTTCGTGTTCGAGCGGTTGTTCGGATCGGGGGACACGGCGGAAGCGCGGGCGATTCGTGTACAGGAAGACCGGAGCATTCTGGACGGCCTCTCGCGGGAAATCGCAAAGCTGTCGGGGACGCTGGGCGGGTCGGATCGGGACAAACTCAGCGAGTATCTCGGCGCCATTCGGGACGTGGAACAGCGCATCAGCCGCGCGGAGTCCACCAATCGCGACTTCGATCTCCCAGAACGTCCGGTCGGCGTACCGGACACGTTCAGGGAGTACGCCGAGTTGATGTTCGACCTGCAGGTCTTGACCTTCCAGGCCGATGTGACCCGTGTGACGACGTTCATGATGGCGCGCGAGAATGTCAACCGCTCGTACGACGAAATCGGTCTCCCGGAAGCGCACCACTCCATGTCGCACCACGGCAACAACCCGGAGAAGATGAAAGAGTTCTCGAAGTTGAACACCTATCACATCGAGACCTTCGCCTATTACCTGGACAAGCTGCAGGCGATTCCGGACGGCGACGGGACGCTGTTGGACAGTACCGTGGTGCTCTACGGCAAGGGCATGAGCGACGGCAACACGCACAACAACTACAGCGTGCCGGTGGTGGTCGTCGGCGGGCGCCAGAACGGCCTCGTGGGAAATCGCCACCTGGTCTATCCGAAGGGTACTCCGCTGGCGAATCTGTCCCTGAGTCTGCTGGACAAGTTCGGCGTCAGCGTCGAGGCCTTCGGCGATAGCACGGGCGAACTGCCGCTTCTGTCGGGTGTGTAGCGGCCGGATCTCGCATACGTGCATCGTCTCGGAGCCGCTTGACGTCGGGTGTCCGATACGGGCATCCTCGTGATGAAGCGCGTTGTCGGGGCTCTGGGGTCACCACGCCTCGATTCGGTCCTCCACTCTGAAGGGAAGTGCCATGCGGCGTTTGCTTGTCCTGTCCGTTCTCACGCTCCTCGTGGCCGTGCCCGCCCTGGCGCAGGGGCCGTCGGCCAAGGTCACTGACCTGTCGTGGATGACTGGCCGTTACAGCAGCGACAGCCTCGAAGAGAATTGGGCCCCGCCCAGAGGCGGTTCCATCGCTTCCCTGGTGAGGGGGATGGGACCTGACGGGACCATGAATATGATGGAGTTCATTTCCATCGAAGAAGCAGGCGATTCCCTCGTGCTGCGCCTCAAGCAATGGAACCCCGGCATGGAGCCGCGGTACGACGGTTTCCAGGTGATGAACCTGACCGCGATTGGCGACAAGACGGTCAGTTTCAAGAACAACGGCGAGGTTGCCGGTCTTGACGAGCTCAGCTACAGCCTCGTTGGGGATACGTTCACCATTTCCGTCAAGACGCCCCGCGGCGCGTTCGATATTCCGCTGACTCGACAGGGCCACTAGCGGGCACTGCATGTGAGGAGCCGGCCGACAGGTCGGCTCCCCTGTGATTCGTCACGTAGGAAACTGACTCGTACACCGGAGAACTGACGATGTCCAACCCCGGGCCACCACCTCTTCCAGGTTCCCCGAGCACGCTACCGCCCGCACCGGGCTCTCAACCGGCCAAGAAGGGGTTGTCACCATGGGCGTGGGCGGCCATCGGGTGTGGCGGCGTCTTGGTCCTCATGGTTGTCGGCATGGTGGTCTTGGGGGTCTCGATCTTCAACTGGGGACGCGGTGCCCTGGAGGAAGCGACCGGGGAGCAAAGTCTGTCCGACTTTGTCGAAGGTCTCGAGGGCAACCCGGCGAGGACACTTGCCGAGACCGCGATTCGCATGAATCCGGACTTGGAATTGCTGAGTACCGACGAAGACGCAGGCACCATCACGTTTCGGAACAGGGAGACCGGTGAAGAGGCGACCTTGAACTTCGCGGATATCGCGGAGGGCCGGTTCAGCATGACGACCAGCGATGGCGACTTTTCGGTCGATGCCAGCGAGGCTGCGCCCGCAGCCGATGGCGCCCCTGCCGGGGGGGTGACGTTCAGCGGACCGGATGGTTCCTCACGCATCGGTGGGAACATCAGTTTGGACGAACTGCCTGACTGGGTGCCCGTGTATCCGGGGAGCGATGACGCGCAAGTGGGGTACCTGACCACGACCGCCGAGGGCCAGTCGGGGCTGCTCACCGGTACGACGAACGACACGGTGCAGCAGGTAGTGGAGCGCTATCGAGAGGCGTTTGAGGGCAACGGTTTCACGATTGCCACCGAATCGAGCAACCGGAGCGGCACGAGCCAGGTCGCGCTGATCTCCGCCACCGGCGAGGCTGGCACCGTCAATGTCACCGCCACGAAAGACGACGGCCAGGCCACGAATATCGCCGTGCTGTTCGGCGCGGGCGACGCGCGGTAGTGACCCTACGCGCTAGCGGCGCAGGGCGTCCAGTGCGGTGGCGACGGTCGCGTGGCCGCCAGCCGCGAGTTTCCGCGCCAGGATACCGGTGGTGTTCGCGACGGCGAAACTGATCCCCTTCAGATTCCTTTCGGGGGATACCCCAGGCATGGGCCTCGCGTACCCTGACGCGCGGCATGCGGCGGTGGCGCCGGCCGACGCCGATACGACGACCTCAAGCCGCGGGCCCGTCCAATCGAGTTCGACCGGTACCACCCCGGCCAGCCCGCCCGGCAGGTAGTCCACGCCGTCGCAGGTTGCGGCCGCGACGAGCAGGGCCCCAGCGCGGCGGGCCGCGTCCACCGAGGCCTGCAACACCAACGCGTGCGCGGGATTTGCGGTGCCTAGACTGAGATTGATGAGGTCAGCCTGCTGTGCGGCGGACCACGCGATGGCGGCGACGAGGGCGTCGACCGGCGCGCTGAGTTCGAGGTGAAAGACCTTGACCGCCAGCAGGTCGACTCCCGGCGCGCGTTCCTTGATTGCGGCCGCCACCGCCGTCCCGTGTCCGAGCCGATCGAGGTAGTCCGGGTGGGTAGAGCCGTCCGGGCCGATGGCGACGCCCCCAGCCACCGAGCCGATGTGCGGGTGGGCGGGATTGACTCCACTGTCAATCACGGCCACCCGGACCGGCCGGTCGACGGTGCGCGTCATCCTTGTTCGGTGCTCCCAGCCGCATGGACCGCGAAGAGGTCGGCGAAGCGGCTTGGCCGCTCGACCAGCTCACCTGGTACCCCTGCCTCTACAATGCGCGCGCCGTCGAGCACGACAACCCGGTCGGCGCGCCTCGCCACCGACGCCCGGTGGGTAATGAGAATAGTCGTGCGCCCCCGCATCACCGCCTCGTAACCATCGATGATCCGCCGCTCAGACTCCGGGTCGAGCGCTGCGGTTGCTTCGTCGAGTACGAGTACTGCGGGGTCGGCCAGCAACGCTCTGGCTACCGCGACCCGCTGCCGCTCTCCGGCGGAGAAGGCGGCACCCCGTTCCCCCACCGTCGTGTCCAGGCCGTCTGGCAACCTCGCGATGAACGCCTCCAGCCCGGCGGCCTGCACCGCTGCGTGCAGTGCCGCGTCCGTCGCGTCGGGCCGTGCGTAGCGGATGTTGTCTGCGACCGACGCATGAAACATCGACGGTTCCTGGTCCACCAACGCGATGTGGGACCGGAGGTCTGACAGCCGCAGGGTCCGCAGGTCGTGCCCGTCCAGCCGCACACATCCGTCGTCGGGGTCGACGAGACGCAACACGAGGTCCGCGACCGTGCTCTTGCCGCCTCCGCTCGGACCCACTATCGCCAGGCACTCACCGGGCGCGACGCGGACGCTCACATGTTCCAGCACGGGCGCGCCACGGTCGAACGAGAGGCTGACGTCGTCCAGCTGCACCTCACCACGCACCGACGAGAGCACGGTCGGCGTGGCGGGGTCGACCACTTCCGGCGCAACGTCCAGAATCTCGTGGACCCGCCGCAGCGAGACTCGAACCGTCGCCAGGCTCGTGTAGAGCCCCATGAGGGCCTGGACCGGCCCGAACAATCGCATCTGGTACGCCATGAACGCCACCAGCGTCCCGAGCGTGAGGGTGTCGTCGATGACCCGTAGACCACCGTAGAAAAACACCAGCGCGGAACTGCCTGAGAGCACCGCACCCGGCAGGCCTCCCGAGAGATAGCTGGTCCACTGCATGGCCATCAACGCGTCAATGAACTCGGCGTTGCGCTCTTTGAATCGACGGACCTCGCGCTCCTGGGCGTTCGCGGTGACCACCAGCTTGACGGCCTGGAGTGTCTCGATGAGGAAACTGCCAATATCCGCGCTCCGGTCACGGAGTGTGGCCACGCGACCTTCGAGACGACGCCGATAGTGCACAAGCGCCCACACGCTGACCGGCAACAGGGCGACCCCGACCAGGAAGAGTCGCAGGTCGAGCACCGCGAGCATGCCGACCGCCCCGACCAGGAAGAGGACGTTGCCCACCCACGCCAGGACGACCTCAGCCGCGACCCGCTGAATCTCCCCGATATCGGTATTGAGGCGCGACATGATGTCGCCAAACCGGGTTCGGGCGTAGAAGCGCGGCGAGAGTGTCTGCAGGTGGCGGTAGAGCGCCAGCCGCATATCGAAGAGGATGTCCGCGGACACCCGCGTGTACCGGAGCCCGCTCCAGACGTTGAGCCCGAATCCGAGCGCGGTGACCCCGACAAACGAGACCACGACGGTTCGGAGTGCGCCACGGTCGCCGCCGAGAATGGCGTCGTCGACGAGCCATCGGGAGAGGAGGGGAACGAGGAGCGACGCCGCCGTTGAGACAAGGCTGAGCCCCAGAACCAGGGTCAACCGACCCCAGTACGGGGTCAAGTAGGTCAGCGCGCGGCGAAAGTGTGGATCGATCAATAGATAGATCCGATCGGCTCAAGAGTGTGCCAGGTGGTCGGAGGGGATTGTAGTGGAAACCCGTGCAGCTGGTTTGGCCGCAGCACACAGGGCACAATGCGCGGGTGGTGAGGGAACCGTTCGACGCGGTCGTGATCGGTGGTGGACCGGCCGGGGCGGCCGCTGCGCGTCTCCTGTCCCTGTGGGGGCACTCGGTGCGGGTGGTCACCCGCGCCGCTGATCCGTCCCGGTCGCTCGGCGAATCCCTTCCGCCCAGTTGCGAGCGGCTGTTCGATCTGCTGGGCGTCACTCAGGCCATCAATGCGGCCGGGTTCCTGCGGTGTACCGGAAATACGGTGTGGTGGGGTGAAGAGGCGACGCGCACGGCCGCCTTTGCCAGCGGCACCGCCGGCTGGCAAGTCGAACGCCGTGAGTTCGATGCCCTGCTCCTGCGGCTCGCGGGCGCCGCGGGGGCGGAGATCGTGCCCGACGCGTCTGTGCGGGACGTGCGGCTCGCGGCGGCCAGTGGTCGTCCCGGGCCCTCTGTGTCCACGGTCGACTATGTCACCCGCGACCAGCAGCGCCATACGGTGGCGACCGCATTTGTGCTCGACTGCTCCGGTCGGGCCGGGGTCGTGGCCCGACGCGGCTACCGGGTTGCCGACCCTGCCGGTGCCACGCTCGCACTCGCAGCGACATGGACCCGAGATGGCGGCTGGGGACTGCCCGACCCCAGCCACACCGTGGTCGAGACCTATGCGGACGGCTGGGCATGGTCGGTTCCGGTGACGCGCTCTCAACGGTACGTCACGGTCATGGTGGACCCACGAACGACTGACATGGGCGGCGCCCGGGCGCTGCTGTCCCGATACGAACGAGAGGTGGCCAAGACGGTAGCGCTCCGAGGGCTCCTTCGGGACGCGACCCGCGCGAACCCGCCGAGGGGGTGCGACGCGTCCTTGTATCACGCGCATGCCGGCGGGGGTCCCGGCGTGCTGCTGGTCGGGGATGCCGCCTCCTTCATCGACCCGCTGTCGTCGTACGGCGTCAAGAAGGCGCTGGCATCAGCCTGGCTGGCCGCGGTCGTCGTGCATACGTCGCTGACCAACGCCTCGCTTGCCGGTGTGGCGCTAGACCTGTTCACGGCGCGAGAGCAGGAGATTCACGCGGCGTCGGTCACGCAGGCATCGACGTTCTTCGCGGAGGCAGCCGAACGCCACGTGCACCCGTTCTGGACTGGACGCGCGGGTGTGGGGGAGGTCGTGGATGACCGTGGTCCGTCCGCGGATCTGGACGTGGCCTCGCTGCGCGACGACCCCGGCGTGCTCGCTGCGTTCGATGGGCTGCGCCGGGCCCCCCGGATCAGGTTGCGACGTGGCGATCAGGTGCGGATGGAAGCGAAACCGGCGTTGCGGGAGCGAGAGGTGGTGCTCGAAGATCGGCTTGTGCTGCCGACCTGGCCCTTGAATGGGAGGGGGATCCGATTCCTGCGCGACATCGACCTGGTGCGTCTCGTGGCGCTGGCGCCGGACCACGAGCAGGTGCCGGACCTGTTCGAGGCGTATATCCGGTGTTGTCCGCCCGTCAGTCTGCCCGACTTTCTGGGCGCGCTGTCGGTGTTGGTCGCCAAGGGTGTGCTGGTGCATGAGACGGGCGGTTTGTAGAGACGCTCACCCCCGACCTGTGCTACAAAGGGCTCACGCACGGACCTGACGCGTCGCCTATGCGCCTGCTACCCCTCATGTCCGCCGTTCGCCGGCTGTTGACCGGGGCCGCCCTCACTCTGGCCGTGACCGCACCGGCCCTGGCGGGAGCGCAGCCAGCCGCGGACGCCGCTGATAGCGGTATCCCGATCGCCGACGAGGCCGTGCGCCAGGCCTGCGGGTCCTGCCACCGTGCGGACGACCAGGGGCGCTTGTCCCGAATATCTTTCCGCCGCACCACCCCCGAGGGGTGGCAGCAGACCATCCGTCGGATGGTGATGTTGAATGAGGTGGCGATCACGCCGGAGGTGGCGCGCGAGGTCGTGCGCTACCTCGCCAACAATCTTGGATTGGCGCCTGAAGAGGCGATACCAGCCGCGTTCGAAGCCGAGCGGCGCACCGACGACCAGCCCTACGAGGACGCTGACGTTCACCAGACCTGCACCACCTGCCATTCGATGGGGCGGATCATGAGCCAGCGCCGGACCGCCGAGGAGTGGCGACTCGTCACGGCCATGCATCAAGGGTATTACCCCTTTACCGACTTCCAGGCGTTTCGTCGGTCAGGTGAGAGCGACGAGCCTCAGCCCGTCGACTACGCCGTCACGCATCTGACCGAGCGTTTTCCGCTGGACTCGCCGGAGTGGTCTGCCTGGTCAGCCACGATGCGCCCGCCCAGAATCGCGGGCACGTGGGCGCTGACGGGCCATGCACCGGGGCTCGGGGCCGTACATGGTCAGGTCACCATCGCCGCCCTGCCCGGTGCCGACGACGAATTTACGACCCAGACCCGATACGTCTACGCGCGTACCGGCCGGCAGGTGGAGCGGACGGGGCGCGCGGTGGTCTACACCGGTTTCCAATGGCGGGGACGCTCATTCGAAGGCGCTGCTGAGGCCACTGCGGCCGATCCCGACGGGCTCCGCGAAGTCATGTTTGTCGACCGCGACTGGCAGGCCATGCGCGGGCGCTGGTTTACGGGTGGCTACGACGAGATCGGCCTTGATGTGGCGCTGAGTCGGGTTGGGGCGGCCCCCCTTGTCACCGGGGTCTACCCGGCCGCGGTCCAGGTGGGGCAGACGGCCTCGCTGCAGCTGCATGGTGGGAATCTGGCGACAGCGGTTGCGGGAGACTTGGATCTCGGTCCGGGCCTGGAGGTGCTACGGCTCTCCAGCGCGTCGCCTGATCTCGTGACGGCCGAGATACGTGTCGGTGCAGATGCGGCCGTCGGGCGTCGGGATCTCTACCTTGGTCAGGCTGCGCTCGCCGATGCGCTCACCGTCTACGACACCGTGTCCCGGATTGCCGTCACACCGGACGCGGGCATGGCGCGTGTCGGCGGGGTGCGGGTGCCGAAGCAGTTCCAGCAATTCGAAGCGCGTGCGTTTCACGATGGCCCGGACGGCGAGGCGGAGACGGCTGACGATCTCGATCTCGGGCTCGTCGACGTCACCTGGACCGTGGAGGAGTACGCCACGACGTTCGGGGATGACGACCGCAGGTATGTCGGCGCGATCGACGGCCAGGGCCGGTTTACGCCTGCGGAAGACGGTCCGAATGTCGAGCGCAGCGGGAATCGGAACAATGTCGGCGACGTGTGGGTGGTGGGCACCTATGCCGGGTCCGAAGGCCCACTCCGGGCGCGGGCACATCTGCTGGTGACCGTGCCCAATTACCTGCGGTGGGATCCGACGGCGGTAGAGCGACCATGACCATGCTGCGTGTGGGCGAGCACCATGCGTTCGAGGCGGCCAATCGCCGCTATCTGTATCTCGTGCCGAGCGCCGCAGTGTTCGCCCTCGATGCGCCGGCCGCGGCCTTGATCGATGCGCTCGACGCAGCGCCGGCCACCCGGACGGACCTGATCTCGCGGGTGTCCGCGCAGTTTCCGCGCACCGATCTGGGCGGGCTGCTCGCCGAACTCGAGCAGATCCATGCGGTTCAGCCGGTGCCCACCCCGGCGCCGAAGACGCCAACCATTATTCCGCTGACACCGGTGACGCCGTTCCCGCTGACCACCGCGGTGCTCAACGTCACCAATCAGTGCAACCTGAGTTGTGGCTATTGCTACGAATACAGCGAAGACAAGATCGTCGACACGACCAACGGCAAGCAGCCCAAATTCATGACCGACGAGACGGCGCGCCAGAGCATCGACCTGCTCTTTCGCGAGTCGGGCGAGGTTGCGGTGGTCCACGTCAGTTTCTTTGGTGGCGAGACGCTGATGAACTATCCCGTGTTGAGCCGGGCGGTCCCCTACGCCAAGGCCCAGGCGGCGGCGTACGGGAAGCGGGTCGAATTCAACCTGACGACCAACGCGACATTGTTGACGCCCAAGATGATTGCGTTCCTGGCCGACGAGGACATCTCGGTGACGGTGTCCATTGACGGGCCGCGCGAGATGCAGAATCGCTTTCGCGTGTTTCACGACGGCAGCGGCAGCTACGACGTGATGCTGCCGCGGGTTCAGGAACTCCTGCGACGTCACCGGAGTCGACCGATTGGGGCCCGCGTGACGTTGACGTCGCAGGTCAGTGATGTGCTCGGCATCTACCGTCACCTGACCGACGAGATCGGGTTTCAAGAAGTGGGATTCGCGCCGGTCACCACGTCACCGGACCGCGACCACGCGCTCGACGCCTCTGGCTTCGACCAGATGGTCACCCAGTTCACAGCGCTCGCGGACGAGTTCCTGCAGGCCGCGCTGGCCGGTCGGCATCACGGTTTCTCGAACGTCAGCGAGACGCTTGGGGAGATTCACAAAGGCGTGAGCAAGGCCTATCCGTGTGGCGCCGGATTGGGGTTGATCGGTGTCTCGACCGGCGGGGATGTCGCGCTGTGTCACCGTTTTGCCGGGTCGGAGGAACACGGTCTGGGCAGTGTGAGCGCGGGGCTTGACCGGGACGCGCAGCGGGCGTTTCTCGAACGCAACCACATCGGCCACAAGACGGACTGTCACACGTGCTGGGCGCGACCGCTGTGCTCTGGCGGCTGCTATCACGAGGCCCATACGCGCTACGGCAGCACGACCCATCCGAATCTCCACTACTGCGACTGGATCCGCGAGTGGACCGACATCTGTCTGCGGATCTACGGCGAGATCGCCGAGCGCAGTCCGAGCTTCCTCGACCGGTTCGACGCATGAGGGCACCATGAACCACATGAAGCATCTGATTCCCATCAATCGAAAAGCCGCGCGCATCGTGGCCGCGGCCGCGCCACCGGCGGGTGATGTCGTGGCGCTGCAGCAGGGCTCCGGGCCGCCGCAGCAACCGGAGGGCCCCCACATCCCGCTGGGGTGCTCGCTGGCCTTTCAGCCAGGTTGGGAAGCGGACCGCAATGGCGGCACAGCCGGACTCTGCCAACCCGTCGAGCGCGACCTGTTTGATTGTCACCTGGGGTGCTACTGGCCGGCGCATGTGCCCGACCAGCTCAATCACGCGCCCGACTGGACCAGCAAGTGTGCCGCGGCCCAGAAGGACTGGCGGAAGATCGACCTCATTTTTCCCTAGCCCTACGCTATGCGTCTGCTTCTCCTCGCGCTCGTGACCGCCGTTGCGGTCGCCGCACCGGTGACGGCCCAGCCTGCGACCGATCTCACCGGCGGGACCGGCACCCTCCTTGTCGGTGGCTATCCGAACCGGGTGTTCGTGGTGGATGAGGCGACGGAGCAGGTGGTAGCCGACATCACCATGACGCTGGACGGTCCTCCGAGCAATATGGCCCTGTCCGAAGACAGCACGCGGTTGTATATGCGGGACCGCACGTTCGAGCAGATCGAGGTCATGGACGTGGCGACCCGCCGCACCATCGACACACTGACGTTGAGTGAGGGGCAGACCAAGGTCCGCATCCGGAATTTTCGGGCCGCACCCGACCACGGGTCGATCATCCTGTTGACCGATACGGCCACGAAGCAGCTCGACCGGTTCGAGATTGCCCCACCGGCACTGGTGCAAGTGGACCTGGCTACGCACGACGTGGTGCGTAAAATCCCGTGGCCGGACGGCTTCGTGTCTGGGGGTTACAGCGGGGTGAACCTGCTCTTCTCACCCGATGGGGGCTTGCTGTACCTGTTCGGCGACGAAATCGTAGCGCTGGAGACCGACACCTTCGAGGAGGTCGAACGGTGGGCGTTGTCGCAACCCGACGAAGGTGGGGTCGGTCAGTTCACCTTTGGGTTCAACTACGATCGGAACGAGGCGCCCGGATTCTACTCAGGCCTCTTTCGCGTGCGCGACGAGGTGCAGAACCGCAGCTTGATGGGCGTGGCCCGTATCAATCTGGCCGAACGGGACGTCGATTTCTACACGTTGGGTCCGTCCGAGCCGGTGGGTTCGTTCGCGTTGGCCCCGGGCGGCCAGAAGGCCTATGCGCTGCTGAGCGAGATCGGCCACTACGAAATGTGGACGTTCGACCTGGTGGGCAGACGTTTGGCGCGGCGTGAGACCATCGAAGGCCGACCTCGCATGGGCCTGGCGACGAGCACGAACGGCCAGATTCTCTATATTCACCAAGCCGGCAACACCATCGACCTCCATGAGGCGGCGACGTACCGCTATCTGCGGACGATCACCCTGCCCGGCGACATGTCACAGTTCTTCGTCGTGCCGGGGCCTGGGGCCCGGTGAGGCCAGGCGCAGTCCGCCGGACCGCTCGAACGCCTCGCCCCGCCTCCCGCAACCGCTACTGTCCGTCGAAGAGATACTGCACCGTCGCGCGGACGCGATCCGGCGGTGCCGCGTTGCCGCTGAACTGACTCGGCACGCGGTAGGACGACACCACCTCGTCCACCGTACGACCCGCGGCTTTGCCTGCCTGCGTCTGCATCACGAGGTCGTTGTAAAAGCCGCTGTAGTTCACAAAGTCACTCCAGGCGAGCGGCACCGGGTTGTGTCCCGGAATCACGGTATCCACGCCGGAGATGCCGGCGATCGCCTTCTTCAGCGTTTCACCGAATTCGACCGCGCTTCCGTTGCTGTTTGGCACGTCCACGAACGGGAGGCCCGGTCGCGCGAACATGTCACCGGTGTGCATCGTGCGCGCTTCGCGAAACACGACGAAGGTGTCACCGTCGGTGTGGCCGCGACCGAAGTAGTACAGGTCGATCTGGTCGACTCCGCTGAACAACGTCAGGGTATCCGAGTAGGTTGTCTGCGGCAGATACCTGGCGTTCGCCCCCTTGAAGGCTTGGCAGTTCTTGATTGAGCCGCCCTGAAACCCAGCACCATCATCGCAATCCTCGCTGGCCATGTTGCGGCGGGTGTTTTCGTGAGCGACGAACTGCACGGTGTCCGGAAACTCCGTGTTCGATCCCGAGTGGTCCCAATGGGTGTGGGTGTTGATGATGGTCGTCACCGGCTTGTCGGTCAGCGTACGGACCGCGGCGAGAATATCCTGGCCATACCCCTGGATCTTGGTGTCCACCAGCGTGACCCCGCCATCGGTCACGAAGATCGCGGTGTTGCCGCCGCTGCCTATCCCCTCCACACCGGTTGCGTTGGCGAGCATGTAGAGGTTGTCGCTGAGGCTATGCACCACCAGGCTCGAGCGCTCCTGCCGCGCCTCGAAGCCAGTCGCCATCATGACGATACCGAAGAACGTCAATGTGCCCAGATAGATACTGCGTCTCATCCCACATCTCCTTCTCCGACGGAATAACACGTGTCGCAGCGACTATACCCGTCCTGACAGGGCGAGTCGACCACGAGGCCGCCGACGGCGCGCCACCGTTTCCAGCGGTACCGATGCAGTAGTCGTCGTTGAGGTGCGGCTAGCGTGGGGCGGAGGTGGCGGCGAATTCAACCCGTGGCTGCTCTGCGTGGCCATTCGGTTGCACGCCGAGCCAGCGTGACGCCCCGCTGGCAAGCAGGTCCGTTGGGAGCGGGGTCCCGCTGCCGAGCAGCACCGCATATCCCCCGGCGGCGCCTGTGTGCACCGTCTGGATTTCGACCCACATCGGGACCCCCCCATCCGGCTCTTCGTAGAACGCGAAGATCGCGCTGACGTGTCCGACCAGCGGTGCGCCCGTCGAGTCGTACAACACACTGCGGTACGGGATCGGGGTCGGCGGCGCGACGCCGGCGAGCGTGGGCTGCGGGTCGTCCGGCGCGGATCGACGACATGGCGTGTCCATCATCCTCACCCGAGGCTGCTCCGCTGCCCCTTCCGGTTGTATTCCCAGCCAGGGCGGCGAGTCGGACGTGAAGAGGTCTTCGGGGAACGGCGTAGGTTGCCCAAGCCACACGAGGTACTCCCCGGTTGGGCTCGTTTCCACCGCCTTGATGTCGACCCACACCGGGACGCCACCGTCGGCCGCGTGATACAGCGCAAAGATCGCATTGATACGGCCGACCCGCGGTGTGCCGTCCGCTGCGGTCATGACTCCGCGGTACGGCAAAGCCGCCGACGGGACGGCTCCAAATGCCGGGGCAGGCATGTCGCCGCCGACTGCCGAGGCTGGAAAAGTCCCCTGCGTAGGCAGCGCGCATGGCAGCTGGGCCAGCGGGACCGGCAATGCATCCGGCACGTACCGCACTGTTCGCCAATTGCGCTGCGTCCCTTCTACTCGTTCCGCTGTGTCCGATGCGCTGGTCGGAGGTGGCGCTGGGGTCCCCGGTTCCAGACCTCCCGGCGGGGTCGCCGCTCGCGGTGACTCGGACACGGTGGCTGGTCGGACGACCTGTAGCGGTGGCTCGGTGGCCGGCTGGTCGATGCCCAGTGGCGACGCCTCCGCGTCCGGCTGGTTGATGCCCCGTGGCGGCGCCTCCGCCTCCGGCTGGGTGATGCCCCGTGGCGGCGCCTCC
The DNA here is from genome assembly GCA_005778315.1 of Acidobacteriota bacterium. Classification (GTDB taxonomy): domain Bacteria; phylum Acidobacteriota; class Vicinamibacteria; order Vicinamibacterales; family UBA8438; genus UBA8438. The sequence continues at coordinate 10,504 of SXOW01000513.1, read as the reverse complement.
GCCTCCGGCTGGGTGATGCCCCGTGGCGGCGCCTCCGCGTCCGGCCGGGCCGGTAGCGGCGCGTCCGTCGTCGTCTCGGGTGGATCGGTCAGCGCCGGGGCAGCGGCGGCAGCGGGCTCAACGGGAACTGGGAGCGGTTCGGCCATCGGGTCGGCGACGTCGAGGGCGCTGGTCACCGCCGTGCCAGACGCTTGCGCACGCGTCGACGGCGCTGGGATCTCGACCCCGGCGGGGCGCTCCCGCCTGGCGACACGCGCTACCGGAACTGCTGCGGGCGGCGGGTCAGGTCGTCGCGCCTGCCTGGTTTGGGTCACTTGAGTTTCGGACAACATCGGCCGGCGGCCACGAGGGGAGACGGCCCTGTCGTCCGGCGCGCTGAGGACCGCCGCGAGGGCGGTGGTGGAGAGCACGGCCGCCACGCACACGACTGCCGCCTGCCACGGCGGGCGGCGCCGTGCAGCCAGCTGTGGTTCTACCGGCATCCGTTGTCCGCGGTGCCGAGCCGCCGCCGTTTCAAGCCGCGCGATCGCTTGCTCCAGTTCTGTCATACCGCCAAGCACCCACTCCGTCTGCCTCGACGTATCGGCAGGTTGTGCGATCTACTGCAGGGCTGTATGTTTCTGGTCAGCATTCTGACGCCAAGCGCCGGCGCGCAGTGGCCCGACAACCCGCCTTGTGGTGGTCCGACGGCGTCCGGGTGGATGGTGCAAGGAGTCTGTCGGCGCTGAAGTGGGCTCCTATGATAGAAACCGCGTATGCCGCCAGGGCGCTCACGCCTCCTCCGATTCTGCCGATACCGAGCCCACGCGGGGCGCCCCTTCCTACGAACGGGGCTGCAAGCATGGCCTTCAGGAACGCGCCGTTGACTAGACAGGAATGGCGCAGGCTCCTGGCGGTGTGCGTGGCCGCCTTGCTGAGCGGAATGTGCGATTCCGCCGGCCCGGCGGCCCCGACGGGAACCGTCCTCATGCTGGCGGCGAATCCGACCACTGTCACCGTGGATCAGACGTCAGAGTTGACCGTGACCGGGTCCGGACCCTTCGGAAACCCGCTGACTCCCGGAACCCAACTCCGGTTGTCCACTACGCTGGGCCGGCTCTCGGCAGAGCTGCTGACTGCGGATCGTCAAGGTCGAGCAACCGCAACCCTGACGCCCGCTGGCCAAACCGGCACGGCCACGGTGACCGTCGTTTTCGAAGGTGGCCGGTCACCTGAGTCAGCCAGTGTCCAAGTGACGATCATCGCGTTGCTGAGGCCCCCCGTGTTCACCAAAGACTTTGCGCCCGCGACCATCACGGCCGGCGCGCTCACCACGCTGACGTTCAGGGTCGACAATACGGCCAACGCGACGTCGACGACGGGGCTGTCCTTCACCGACACGCTGCCCGCGACCGTCGTCGTCGCACCGGTGCCGAACGCCGCAACCAACTGCATGGGTGGTGGCACACTGACCGCGGTAGCTGGGGGAGGGGCGGTCAGCTACGCTGGCGGTACCGTGGTCGCGAATTGCACGGTGAGTGTGGACGTGACCAGCGCCGCACTAGGCATCCACCTCAACACCACTGGCGACCTGACGTCGTCAGCGGGCACGAGCCCCCCCGCGATCAGCCGGCTGACCGTTCTGCCGGCGCCGTAGCGCGGGAACGCGTCCCGGCATCGGCCCCGGGTTCATCGGCGAGCGATGCGCGCTCGAAGGGCAGGCCCACCGAACATCGGGTCTGCTGGTCGCGTATACCGTCGTGACAGCATGAAGGCGATCAGCACTGGCGATGTTGTCGTCGCTGGGGGCCGACCATGTCATCGACTACACCAAAGAAGACTTCACCCGGAGCGGCAGACAATACGATCTCATTCTCGATACGAAACCAGCCGGTCCCCCTTCGCCCACGCACGAGCGCTGAAGCCGGGTGGGGTGACCCCTTGAGCGAGACGGCGCGGGCCATGGAGTACTTCGGAAATGCCCAGCACGTTGGGAAAGTCGTGATCCAGGTCCAGCCGTAGCCGTGCATCGTGCTCGCTATTGTCTCCCGGTAGTCATGACCGCAACGACCTTGAAACCCTCCGCGAGGCGCCGTGTCGTCTCCCGGTCGGCCTCCTCGCGCGTGCAGGCGTTGCCGATGGGTTCGAGTGGCCTGCCGGCCGCTGGCGGACCGGGACTATACTCGGGGCTATACACAGAAGCGATCGAGCGTTCAGGGCATCGTGAACGCGACGGCCGAAGGGGGGCGACATGCCTGTGCGAGTGACGGTGTGGACGTTGATGGTAGGCGCGCTGTGGACCCTCGGTGTTGCCAGCGCCGCCCAGGCCCAGTCGGCCGAGGTCCTGCGCACGGCGTCCGGAGCACCAGACCTGCAGGGGGTCTGGGACTTCCGGAGCCTGACGCCGATGGAACGCCCCCAAGACCTCGCAGCAGACGAGGTCTTCACCGACGAGCAGGCGGCGGAATTTTCGGCTGATGCCATCCGACGACGAAGCCGGGACTCGAGCACCTCGGACCGGGCGGCCAGGGTGGCTTCGGGCGACATCATTCCCTACAACGATTTCTGGTTCGACGAGGGGACAGCGGTCACGACGCAGCGCACGTCACTGGTCGTCGATCCAGCGGACGGCCGCATCCCGCCGCTCACGCCAGCCGCGGGTGCCCGCGCCGCCGCGGCAGAACGCGCCAGGAGCGGCGTGTCCAGCCACGAACCAACACCTGGAGGCTTCGTCGAGGATCTGGGGCCGGGTGGGTTGCAGGTGCGGTGCATCCTGGGGTTCAACTCCGGTCCGCCGATGACACCCAGTGCCTACAACAACAATGTCCAGGTCTTTCAGACCGACGACGCGGTCGTGCTGCTGGCGGAGATGAACCACAACGTGCGTGTCATCCCGCTGACCGGGAGCGCACACCTCGCCCCGTCCATCCGGCAGTGGACCGGAGACTCGCGCGGCCGGTGGGAGGGCGACACGCTCGTGGTCGAGACCACACACTTCCTGCGGGAGACCAACTTCATGCAGGGGGTGACGAGCCCCGACCTGACCCTGGTGGAGCGGTTCACCCGCGTCAATGCAGACACGCTCCGCTACGACGTCACCGTCGCCGACTCACAAGTGTGGACGGCTCCCTGGACGTTCTCGGTGCCGATGACGCGTAACCCCCAACCGATGTACGAGTACGCGTGCCACGAAGGGAACTACGGGCTGTACAACATCCTGGCCGGCGCCACATCGGGCGGAGGGAAGTAGGCATGGCGCTACCCTGACGGAGGGTGGTTTCGAGCGAGGAGGGAGGCGCCGATGCCAGTCCCGCCTACCGGGACGCGCCGCCGCGTTCTTCGGTTCGCGCGCCAAAGAGAATGTTGTACAGGCCGTAGTTCCCTTCGTGGCACGCGTATTCATACACCGGCAGGTTGCTCCGGGCCATCGGGATGCTGGCCGAGAAGGGGCGGCTGAAGACCGACGGATTCTCGACGGTGAATTCGTAGGCCAGCGTGTCCGTGTCGACCCGGGTAAACCGCTCCGTCAGACGCAGGTCCGTCCCAGTGCCCCACGCCTGCCCCGTCGTGCTGAAACTGCCGATCCTGTCGCTGAAGTTCGTGGTCTCGACCACGAGCGTGTCGCCCTCCCATCGCCCCCGTGAGACGCCGAGCCACTGCCGGACGTCGGGTTCCACCACCTCGGCATCGCCCAGTGGAACGATCCGCACGTCGTGGATCATCTCCACCACGAGCGCGACGTAGCCAGGCGCCTGCAGGATCTGGACGTTGTTGTTGTAGCCCGCGGGCAGCATCGGCGGACCAGTGCTGAACCCCACGATGCACCGCTCAGCCAGACCGCGGCTCTCCGGGCCGTCGGCGCTCACACCGCCTGCGCGGGTGCGGACGGGATGTCCACCCGATGAACTGTGTGCGGCCACCCGGCTCGTTTCGCCCGGCGTCAGCGCCGGGATCTTGCCATCCGGCGGGTCGATGATAAGCGACGGCTGTCTGAGCGCCGTGGCGCGCGAGCGCTCGGTCCAGACTTCCTGCCCGTAGGCCCCGGGATCACCGGCGTTGGGCCCATCCCGGTCGGTCGCCAGCGCTGCGGCCCTGCCTCGCTCACCGATGAGCGCCGCTTCTTCTGCGGTCAGCGTGGCTCGGCCGGCGAATTCCTCGGCCCGTTCAAGCGGCGTGAACGTCCAGTAGTCCCAGACGCCTTGGAGATCTGGGTCGCCCCAGGGGGTTGTGGGTGATTGACCGGCGGCGGCGGGCGGAAGGACCACGACCTGGACCAGGACAACCATGAGGCTGACCGCCCGCACCAAACCGACGAACGTTGCGTTGGAGGAGTCTGTCATGGCCTGAGTATAGCCGCCACGTCAGCCGACGGGGTGCTCCCGCACCGCTAAGTGCACGATTTCCGCGGCGGGCGGTCTCGGTGGGTACGTCTGGTCGGTCTACAGGAATGAGTCCGCTGGCACGGCAGAGGGCTCAGGCGCCGATGGCGATGAGCCCGTCGACGGTGCGGATGTACCACACACCATCCACTAGCGCCGGAGAGGCGAGCGTGCGGGCGCCGATGTCGTTGGTGTGCAACAGTTCGAACGTCGGACCGGTCCTGAGGACGTAGGTCACTCCGTCGTCGTTGGTGATGAAGAGCTTGTCGTCCACCACGACCGGTGAAGCCGAGATCGCCTCCCGCTGCGGCCGGCCCAGCCGCTCCTGCCAGACCGTCTCGCCGGTGCGGGCATGCAGGCAGGTCACAATGCTCGACATGTCGTTGAGCGTATAGAGGTAGTCGCCGTAGAGCAGCGGGGACGGGACGAACGGTGAGCCTCGGGTCGTTTTCCAGGCGACATGGCTCTCGGTCACATCGCCCCTGCCGCCCGGGCGGATGGCCAGGGTCGGGCCGGCGCGGCCGGACGTGCAGAAGACCAGGCCGAGGCCGACGACCGGGGTCGGAATCACCTCGAACAGGTTGCCCTCGCACTGCCACAATTCCTCACCCGTCGTGGGGGCGTAGGACCGCACGTCCCGGCTGCTGCTGACAATCAACTCGTCATGGTCGCCAAGCGAGATCGCGATGGGAGACCCCCAGCCGACGCTGGCCGACCGCTCGGTACGCCAGCGGGTCTCACCGCTGGCCGCGTCGAGCGCAATAACAAAGGCCCCCGAGGCGTTCCGGCCTCCGAACGAGGCCCCCTGGTCCTGATAGATGATGACCGTGTCGCCGTACAGCAGGGGAGATCCGGCCGGGCCATGGTAGTTCTCGATCTTCCCCAGATCGCGGTGCCAGACCACGTTGCCGTCGAAATCGACCGCCAACAGTCCCCGGCTCCCGAACGACGCATAGACCCGCTCACCATCGGTGGTCGGCGTGGCGGAGGCCGGTGTGTTCTTCTCGTGATGCTGCTCGACGCGGCCGTCTGGCGCGTCGGTCTCCCACAGCAGTGCGCCGTCGGAGCGGCGGAAGCTGAGCACCGAGAGGCGTCGTCCGCCGTCGCGGGACGTGGTCAGGAAAATCTGATCCCCCCAGACGATCGGGGATGAGTGCCCGACGCCAGGGACCGGCGTCCGCCAACGCACGTTGGTCGTCTCCGACCAGGTATCGACATAGCCGCTCCCCTCGACCACGCCTTGTCCGGACGGACCGCGCCAACGCGGCCAGAAGCGCTCGCCGTCGTTGGGTGGTGGCACCATGCGCACCGCGGACGATGTCTGGGCTGCCGACGCATTGACGAGCGCGGTCAGCAACAGGCCGGTCCGCGCCACGATTCGCAAGAATCTCGTCTGCGTCACCAGGGTCATCAGGCGTCCAGTCTACCAGGAGGAACCGGTCGGACGCGTCGGCCCGGGTGACCTGATCGATAACGAATCAGAGACGTGCACTACCATTTCCACCGTGCACGCATCTCCCGTCGACCAGATCGAGAGCGGGGAAGAGCCGCTGCGCGGACTCGGCCTGCGGCGTCTGGAGCGATGTTAGTGGCAGGCGCAGGCGACGAGTGCTCGAGACGGGCCATCGTCGTGGTCGGGGCTGGAGCGGCCGGGCTCTGGGCCGCGCAACGGGCGGGTGTGTTGCTGCAGGCGCGCGGCGAGCGGCCCGATGTCTTGCTGCTGGAGAAGACCCCGCGCGCGGGCACCAAGATCCTCGCCAGCGGCGGCACGCGCTGCAATCTGACGACGACCCTCGGGCCGCAATCCGCGGCCCAGCTCTTCGGGACTGAAGGTGGGCGCTTCCTCAAAACCGCCTTTCGGGTCTTGCCGCCGAGTGCCGTGCGCGAGCAGTTCCTCGCCTGGGGTGTGCCGTCGGTGGAGGCGCCACTCGACAAGGTCTTTCCCGCGAGCGGCTCGGCGAGGGACGTGCGTGACGCGCTGGTGCGGGCCTGTGAGGCGGCCGGGGTCGAGATGCGTCGCGAGTGTCCAGTCACCGGCGTCGAACTCGACGGCAACGGCTGGCTCGTGCACCTTGCGGACGGCCGGTCCATCGGTGCGAGACGACTGCTCCTGTCCCCAGGCGGCAAGAGCTATCCCGGATCGGGCACGACCGGCGATGGGTACGCATGGTTGGCGGCGCTCGGTCTCGAGGTCATACCTGGGGCACCGGCGCTGGTGCCTCTCGTGAGCCCAGCGCCCTGGGTTCACGAACTCACCGGGCTCTCGGTGCAGGATGCGGTCGTACGTCTACGGGACACCGAGGGCACGATTCTCGGCACGCGCGAGCGACCGGTGCTGTTCACACACCGCGGTCTCTCGGGACCGGGTGCGATGGATCTGTCGCATGTCGTCGCGCGCGCGATGGAGGGTCACGACGCCCGAGGGTCGGGCACGCCGGGCTTCACGATGGAGGTCGACCTGCTGCCTGGTGTCACTCGCGAAGCGCTGGCCGACCAACTCCGGGTCGCCGCCGCGCGTAGGGGAGCGCCGACGGTGGTCAGACTGCTCGCTGGCGAGCTGCCACGCCGACTGGTCGAAACCGTGTGCCGGCAGGCCGGACTCGACGCGCAGATTCGCTGTCACGTGTTGCCACGAGCGAAACGCCATCTGTTGGTGGAGCAGCTGAAGGCACTGCCGGTGCCGATCTCCGGCACGGCGGGCTTCGACGAGGCGGAGGTCACGGCCGGTGGGCTCGCGCTCCGGGAGCTGGATCCGGGCACCATGCGCGTCAAGCGTTTTCAGGACCTGTATGTCTTCGGCGAGGTGGTTGATCTGCAAGGGCCGATCGGGGGGCTGAACTTTCAAGCGGCGTTCTCGACCGCAGAGTTGGCAGCAGTCGCCGCGGCGCGCGGCTAGGGCCGTGAAACCGTGATCAGTGCTCGGAGGGGACGAACCAGATTGGAGACCGCGTGCGAGCGAGCGTTACGGCAGCACGACGAGTTTGCCGGTGGCTCGCCCGGCTTCCATGTCCGCGTGGGCTTTGGCAAATGTCGTCGAGGCGGTAGGTGCGGTGGATCGGCACGGTGGTCTCACCGGCCGCGACCGCGTCAAGGAAGTCCTGCAATACCTCGGTCGGGAGGTCTGTGGCGTCTCCGCCGTAGGCGGTGAGCCGGACGCCGCGTGGGAGATACTCGATGGGGTAGAAGTCGCGAACGGTCCATTGGTTCGACAACATCCCGGTAAAGCAGACCACCCCGTGGACGCGGGTCGCTCGCAGCGTATCTCGCAAGGTCGGCGTTCCGACGAGTTCAAGCGCGGTGTCGACCCCGGCAGGGACGATTGCGCGGACTTGGGCCGCGACGCTGCCGGTGTCGACCAGGACATGGTCGACACCGATCCCCCGAAGGATGTCGGCGCGGTCAAGGTTGCGGGTGGTGGACAGCACGGTCATCCCGCGTCGCTTGGCCAGCACCGTAGTGGCCATCCCGATCGACGACGTACCACCACGGATCAGGATCGACTGCCCCGGCTGTGCGTCGAGGCCGATCGTGAGGGAGCCGTGTGAGGTCTGGAGCATTTCGGGAACCGCGCCAAGGGTGGCCCAGTCGAGGCTGCTCGTGAACGGCACCACCTGCCGGGCCGGGACGCAGGTGTACTCCGCGTACCCCCCCATCGAACACGCGACCCATCCCGCCCATCAACGCCGCCACTTGTTGCCCGACGTCAAACTCGCCGCCCGGGCAGGAGGCCACCGTGCCGGTGGCCTCGATGCCGAGGACGCGAGGAAACGTGACGCCCTCGGCGAGCCCGAGGCGCGTGTGTAGCTCGGAGCGGTTGAGTCCGAACGCCTTCACCCCGATCAACACTTCGCCCAGTCGCGGTGTCGGGATCGCGATCTCCCGGATCTGCAGCGCGTCGGCTGGGCCCGGCGCGTCGAGCACGACCGCTCGCATTCTGGTCAGGTTCGGCGTCATGGTCAGTCCCCGTTGAAGACAGCGATTCAGTGATGATAGTCGCGATTGCCCCCACGTCTGGTAGGCTCATGGGGTGACGATGGCGACTCCCCATCTCCAGGCAGCTTCCCCCACGACGCAGCAACCTCAACCAGGAGAGCAGATGCCTTCATCCAGCCGCGGAACATGTTGGGTAGTGACGCTGGCGTGCGCGATTGCCACCGTGTCATTCGGGCTCGGGACCGCACGGGCGCAGCCGGCGTCGGCGTTCGTGCCGGTCACGGATACCGTGCTGCAGAACCCGGATCCTGACGACTGGCTCATGTGGCGTCGGACGTTCGACAGCTGGGGATACAGCCCGCTCGACCAGATCGACCGCGGCAACGTCGGGGGCATCCGGATGGTCTGGACGCGCGCGCTCGGCGCTGGCAGCTTGCAGCAGGGCACCCCGCTCGTCTACAACGGCGTGATGTACATGCCGAACCCGCGTGATGTCATCCAGGCGATCGACGCCGTCACCGGGGATCTCCTCTGGGAGTATCGCCGTGACCGTCCAGACGACCTCGCTGACTACATGATCGCAAGTCTGATCGACACCAACCGCAACCTGGCGATCTATGGCAACCTCATCATCGATACCAGCGCGGACGACTTCGTGTTTGCCCTCGATGCCCAGACCGGCGAGCTGGTCTGGGAGACCCAGATCCTCGACTACAAGGTGAACCCGGCCAATCAGACGTCGGGCCCGATCGTGGCGAACGGGAAGGTCATTTCCGGGCGAAGCTGCGCCCCGAAGGGCGGGCCACATGCCTGCGTGGTCGTGGCGCACGACGCAACAGATGGGCAGGAACTCTGGCGTCGCCGCCTGATTCCGGGGCCGGGTGAGCCGGGCGACGAGACGTGGGGCAACGTGCCGTTCGAGGAACGCCGGCACGTCGGGGCCTGGATGGTGCCGAGCTTCGACCCCGAGCTGAACCTGGTCTACATCGGGACCTCGGTCACCTCGCCCGCCCCGAAGTTTCTACTCGGGGGCACGGACAAGACGCACCTGTACCACAACTCCACCCTGGCGCTGGATGCCGACACGGGCGAAATCGTCTGGCACTACCAGCACATGAACGACCACTGGGATCTCGATCACCCGTTCGAGCGGCTGCTGCTCGACACGGTGGTGGCGCCAGACCCGGCCACGGTGCCGTGGATCAACCCGCGGCTGCGCTCCGGCGAGGTGCGGAAGGTGATCACCGGTATTCCGGGGAAGACCGGCATCGTCTACACGCTCGACCGCGCCACCGGTGAGTTCCTCTGGGCCACGCCGACCGTCGCTCAGAATGTGATCACGGATATCGATGGGGCGACCGGGGCGGTCTCGTTGAACAGTGAGCTGGTCTTCGAGCGCGAGGGCGACGAGGTGTTGGTCTGTCCCACGTTTGTGACCGGGGGCAAGGATTGGGAGGCCGGCGCTTACAGCCCCCTCACCAAGATGATGTATTACCCGTTGCGCAACGCCTGTGCACAGATGCTGGCCACCACCGAGGGCGGCGTCACGCTCTACGCGCTGGCCAAGCGGGACCAGATTGCCCCCGGCACCGACCAGGTCGGGACCGTCCAGGCCATTTCGGCCGAGACCGGCGAGATTGACTGGGTCTACGAGCAGCGGGCCGGAACGACTTCGCTCGTGGCGACAGGCGGGGGGCTGATTTTTGGCGGCGACGGCAACGGGCGGTTCCGCGCGTTCGACCAGGACAACGGCGACGTGTTGTGGGAGATCAACCTCGGGTCGTCCGTGACCGGGTTCCCGATCACCTACGCCGTGGACGGCACCCAGTACGTCGTAGCCAGCACTGGGTCATCCCTGAGCTCGCGCGACAATCTGCGGCTGACGCCGGAGCTGCAGCCTGGCAGCGCGAACAATCTGTTCGTGTTCGCGTTACCCGAGCGCTAAACCGTAATGTCGACGGCGACTCCCCACCTAGAGGTCAGCCTCCCCCGCCGCAGGGCGATCACGGTCGGTTTGCTCCTCGGCATGGCCCTGGCCGCGCTCGAGGCCACCGTTGTGAGCACCGCGATGCCGACTGTCATCGCTACGCTCGGCGGCCTGGCGCACTACAGCTGGGTGTTTTCGGCGTATCTGCTCACGTCCACGGCGTCAGTGCCGATCTGGGGTCGCATGTCCGACCTGTATGGCCGTCGGCGCATGTATTTGGTTGGCG